>CAMCJC010000060.1 GCA_945875065.1 uncultured Propionibacteriaceae bacterium
CGACGTGGCGTCGCGAACAAGCCCTGGAACGGACGCGGCAGCGGCGTCCAGACCTGCTCGAAGACTTGTGTTAGCGACAATTTTCGCTCCCTCCGTTTTGCATAAAACGGCTTCTGGGAGCGGATTTCGCCGCCTTCTAGAGTTAAATTCACCCACCCCAGACACGAGGCTCGGACTGGGGCTAGAGTGACCCCGTGGCAACAACACTTACAACCCATCAACGAGCGGTTCGGTCAACGGTCGCCCGGAAGGCCCTGATGGCGGTCACCGGTTTGATCCTGATCGTGTTCCTCCTCGTTCACATGTACGGCAACCTGAAGATGTTCGTCGGCTACGAGGCCTTCGATCACTACGCCCACTGGCTGAAGGGCAAGACCAGCGACGGTGGAATCCTGGCCCCGATCATGCCGGCCGGCCAGTTCATCTGGGTGTTCCGCGCCGCGCTGCTGCTGGCCATCGGCCTGCACATCTGGTCTGCCGCGACGCTGTCCGCCAAGACCATCAAGAACCGTGGCGACAAATACCAGGTCACCAAGCGCCAGGCGCAGACCTACGCGTCCCGCACCATGCGTTGGGGCGGCGTCATCATCCTGTTCTTCGTGATCTTCCACCTGCTTCAGTTCACGATCGTCCCGGGCCTGACCGGTGGCAAGGCTGATGAGCCTCACACGATGGTTATCGCGAGCTTCCAGCAGTGGTGGATCGTCGTGGTGTACGCGGTCTCGATCCTGTTGGTGTGCATGCACATCCGCCACGGCCTGTGGAGCGCCTTCGCGACCCTGGGTGCAAACGTCTCCGGCGCCGCCCGCAAGTGGCTGAATTACATCGCGATCTTCGTCGCCGTCGTCCTGTACATCGGCTTCATGATCATGCCCTTGGCCGTTGCCTTCGGATTCTTGAAGTGAGTACCACCATGCTGACCGACATCGCTAACCAGTTCTGGGCTGAGGGCGAGGATATCGCCGACTCGAAGGCCCCCCACGTCGACATCGACAAGGTCTGGAAGACCCGCCAGTTCTCCGCCAGGCTCGTGAACCCGGCTAACCGCCGCAAGCTCAGCGTCATCATCGTCGGCACCGGCCTCGCCGGTGGTGCCGCCGCCGCGACGCTCGGCGAGGCCGGCTACAACGTCCTGAACTTCTGCTACCAGGACAGCCCGCGCCGCGCCCACTCGATCGCCGCCCAGGGCGGCATCAACGCCGCGAAGAACTACCGCAATGACAACGACTCGGTGCACCGGCTGTTCTACGACACGGTCAAGGGCGGCGACTACCGCGCTCGCGAGACCAACGTCTACCGTCTAGCCGAGGTCTCCGCGGCCATCATCGACCAGTGCGTCGCGCAGGGCGTCCCGTTCGCCCGCGAATACGGCGGCCTGCTCGATACCCGCTCCTTCGGCGGCGTGCAGGTGCAGCGCACCTTCTACGCTCGGGGCCAGACGGGTCAGCAGCTCCTGATCGGCGCCTACCAGCAGTTGGAGCGCCAGATCCAAGCCGGCACCGTCAAGATGTATGCCCGCCACGAGATGGTCGAGCTCATCGTCGTCGATGGACGTGCCCGCGGCATCGTCACCCGCAACATGCTGAACGGCAAGATCGAGTCTTGGACCGCCGACGCCGTCGTGCTCGCCACGGGCGGCTACGGCAACGTTTTCTTCCTCTCGACCAATGCCATGGGCTGCAATGCCACCGCCATTTGGCGGGCGCACCGCAAGGGCGCCTACTTCGGCAACCCTTGCTACACGCAGATCCACCCGACCTGTATCCCGGTCCACGGCGACACGCAGTCGAAGCTGACCCTGATGTCGGAGTCGCTGCGTAACGACGGCCGCATCTGGGTTCCGAAGAAGGCCGAGGACTGCACGAAGGATCCTCGCCAGATCCCGGAGGAGGCACGCGACTACTACCTGGAGCGCATCTACCCGGCGTTCGGGAACCTGGTGCCTCGTGACATCGCCTCCCGCCAGGCCAAGAACATGTGCGATGAGGGTCGCGGCGTCGGTCCGGCCGTCGCCGAGAAGCAGGCCGACGGATCGGTCAAGCAAGTCCGTCGCGGCGTCTACCTGGATTTCTCCGACGCTATCAACCGCATGGGCCAGGAAGCCGTCGCCAACAAGTACGGCAACCTGTTCGACATGTACCAGCAGATCACCGGTGAGAACCCCTACGAGGTGCCGATGCGCATCTACCCGGCGGTGCATTACACCATGGGCGGCCTGTGGGTGGACTACGACCTTCAGTCGTCGATCTCCGGTCTCTACGTGTGCGGCGAGGCCAACTTCTCCGACCATGGCGCGAACCGCCTCGGCGCCTCCGCCCTGATGCAGGGCTTGGCCGACGGCTACTTCGTTCTGCCGAACACGATCAACGACTACCTGGCGGACGGCCCGTTCCGTCCGGTCCCGGCCAACGACCCAGCCGTGGTCGAGGCCGTGAACTCCGCAACCGAGCGCGTCAAGCGGCTCCTGTCCATCCAGGGCACCAAGTCGGTCGACGCGTTCCACAAGGAGCTCGGCCAGATCATGTGGGAGTACTGCGGCATGGAGCGGACCGAAGCCGGCCTCAAGAAGGCCATCGGGCTCATCCGCGAACTCCGCGAGGACTACTGGAAGAACGTGCGGGTCACCGGCGTCAGCGAGGACTTCAACCAGGCCCTCGAGCGTGCCGGACGGGTCGCGGACTTCATGGAGCTGGGCGAGCTCATGTGCATCGACGCCCTGCACCGCGAGGAGTCCTGTGGCGGCCACTTCCGCGCCGAGTCCCAGACGGAGGAGGGCGAGGCCATGCGGCACGACGACAAGTTCCTCTATGTGGCCGCCTGGGAGTGGGCCGGTGAAGGCAGCAAGCCGATCCTCCACCGCGAGCCCCTCGTGTACAAGGCAATCGAACTGAAGCAACGGAGTTACAAGTGAAGCTCAAGCTGCGCATCTGGCGCCAGGCCGGTCCGAACGCGACCGGTCAGATGGTCGACTACCACCTCGACGGTGTGTCCGAGGACATGTCCTTCCTCGAGATGCTGGACATGCTCAACGAGCAGCTCACCGCCGAGAACAAGGAACCCGTCGCCTTCGACCACGACTGCCGTGAGGGCATCTGTGGCATGTGCGGCGTGGTGATCAACGGCGTCGCCCACGGGGGCTCCGCCACCACCACCTGCCAGCTCCACATGCGGTCGTTCGCGGACAATGCGACGATCGAGATCGAGCCTTGGCGCGCCGGGGCGTTCCCGGTCATCAAGGATCTCGCTGTCGACCGCACCGCCCTCGACCGCATCATCGCCTCCGGCGGGTACATCTCGTCGAACACGGGCGCCGCACCCGACGCCCACGCCACCCCCGCCCCCAAGCGGGAGGCCGACCGCGCGTTCGACAACGCGACCTGCATCGGCTGCGGTGCCTGCGTGGCGGCGTGCCCGAACTCGTCGGGCATGTTGTTCACGTCCGCGAAGATCACGCACCTGGCGATGCTCCCGCAGGGCCAGCCCGAGCGCTATCGCCGTGTCAAGGCGATGGTGGCGCAGCACGACGCCGAGGGTTTTGGCAACTGCACCAACATCGGCGAGTGCTCCCAGGTGTGTCCGAAGGGCATCCCGCTGGAGTCCATCTCGCAGTTGAACCGCGACCTCGTCAAGTCGCTGTTCAAGGGAGACGGTAAGTAAGTCCCCTGTTAGCCACCCACGCGGGGCGTCCGGTTCTCGGGCGCCCCGCGTTGGACTTCCCGCCCTCGAATGGCATAATTGACAGCCGTCGCCCGCAAGGGCGGACCGCCGCGTTCCGGCTCCTGCCGCAGGGGGATCGTCCGGGAGCGGGGGAAGAACTACTACCGCGGTGACCTGCGGCACTGACGAGGTGAAGACATGACCAATCCGTTGATCAAAGCCATCGACGAGGCCTCGCTGCGCTCCGACATCCCGAAGTTTCGTCCCGGCGATTCCGTCCGCGTGCACGTGCGAGTCATCGAAGGCAGCCGTTCCCGTGTCCAGGTGTTCGCCGGCGTCGTGATCGCCCGTAACGCCGCCGGCGTTCAGGAGGCCTTCACCGTCCGCAAGGTGAGCTTCGGCGTCGGCGTCGAGCGCACCTTCCCGCTGCACAGCCCCATCATCGAGAAGATCGAGGTGGAGCGTCGTGGCGACGTGCGGCGCGCCAAGCTGTACTACCTGCGTGGTTTGCGCGGCAAGGCTGCGAAGATCAAAGAGAAGCGTTCCTGAACGCGACTTCATTGCCCGCGCCGGTATGGTGAACCCAGACGGCGCGGGCCGTTTCTTTTCTGAGGAGAGTTCTGTGACGGATACCCCCCGGCATGCGGAGGAAAGCCAGGAACCGAAGAGCAAGTCTTTGGGGCGCAGGTTTCTAGGCGGCGCGGTGGAGATCGCGGCGATCGTCGTCGGCGCGCTAGTGATCTCGACGCTGTTGCGCACCTTCGTAGCACAGATGTTCGTCATCCCAAGCGGCTCGATGGAACACACGCTCGACGTGAATGACCGGGTGCTGGTCTCAAAGTTCGGCGGCTTCCAGCGCGGTGACGTCGTCGTGTTCGCCGACCCCGGCAGCTGGCTGCCGACACGAACCCACCAGCCGACGGCGATGGAGTCAACGCTGGAGTTCGTCGGGGTGCTGCCCAACTCCGGTGTCGAGTACCTCATCAAGCGCGTGATCGGGATGCCCGGCGACCACGTGAAGTGCTGCACTGCGGACGGATCCGTCACCGTCAACGACCAGCCACTCGACGAGTCCGCGTACCTGTTCTCCGAAGGCGGCACCCAGGTCGCGCCCTCCGCAGTGACCTTCGACGTGGTGGTACCGGCCGGACACATCTTCGTGATGGGCGATCACCGCAATGCCTCGGCAGACTCACGGTGCCGCCTTGAGAAGGCAGCGCCGGGCGGCTCTCCCGGATCGGGTGCTTTCGTGCCGATGAACAAAGTGGTTGGGGCGGCAGTGGCGATCGTCGCGCCGCTCGACCGGTTGGCGACGTTCCAAGTGCCGAAGACCTTCGCCTCGGTACCGGCCCCCAAGGACGCCCCACCCGCGGAGCCGGTGATCCTGGAGGCTCCGCCGGGGTGCTAGACCCCTGGCGGTACGAGAGCGCCCTGATCGGTGCTGGGCTGGCACCGGTGGCGGGGGCCGATGAGGCAGGGCGTGGAGCGTGCGCCGGCCCGCTCGTTGCCGCGGCCGTGATCCTCGACCCCGAATGTCCAATCCCAGGGCTCGACGACTCGAAGGTCCTGTCGGCCAAGCGGCGTGAGCGCGCGTTCGAGACGATTCTGGAGCAGGCCCTCGCCGTGGCTTGGACGCGGGTCGAGCCTGCCGAATGCGACCGGCTCGGCATGCACGAGGCCGACATCCAGGGACTGAGGCGCGCCGTCGCCAGGCTGGCGATCAGGCCCGAGTTCGTGCTGTCCGATGGTTTCCCCGTCGACGGCCTCGGCACGCCTGGGCTGGGGGTGTGGAAGGGCGACCAGGTCGCCGCTTGCGTCAGCGCCGCGTCGATCGTCGCCAAGGTCACCCGGGATAGGATCATGGTCGCTTATGACGCCGAATACCCCGGCTACGGCCTAGCCGGTCACAAGGGCTATTGCACGGCGGTGCACCGGCAGCGGCTCCAGGAGCTGGGGCCGTGCGACATCCATCGGTTCAGCTACTCGTGCGTCGCGGATGCGGTTAGAGTGTAAAGCACCATGAGCGCCGAGGATCTTGAACAATATGAGAGCAAGCTAGAGCTCGATCTGTACCACGAGTACAAGGACGTGGTCAGCATTTTCACGTACGCGGTGGAGACCGAGCGTAGGTTCTACCTGTGCAACGCCGTCGACTTGAAGGTTAGGACCGAAGGCGGCGACGTCTACTACGAGGTGTCTATGGGCGATGCCTGGGTCTGGGACATGTACCGCCCGGCCCGGTTCGTGAAGTCCGCGAAGGTGCTGACGTTCCGCGACGTCTCGATCGAGGAGATCGCCCACTCCGAGTTCCAGGTGCCCGACCAGCTGTGACGGCCGGGCACCCGAGCCGTTTTAGTCGGCTGGTAGGTGCTTCGCCCAGAACGCCATGACCGCCTCGAACCGCTGCCGGCGGTGCCATGGCGTGCCGGAACGTGTGAGTTCGTGGTTCTCGCCGGGGAAGACCAGCATCTCGGCCTCGCAGCCGCCCTGCTTCAGCAGCGCGTGGTATTGGAGACCCTGGTGGATCGGGCAGCGCAGATCCTGCTCCGAGTGGATGATGAGGGTGGGCGTCGTCACCCGGTGCGCGTAGGTCATCGGCGACTGCCGGTCCGCCTCGGCGCGGTCGTAGCTCGTGTACTCCTGTGGGAAGAACCAGCCGATGTCCGAGGAACCGATGAAGCTCCAGACGTCGAGGAACCCGCGCTCAACGATGGCCCCGGCAAACCGGTGGTCGTGGGCGATGATCCAGGCGGTCAGATAGCCGCCGTACGAGCCCCCCATGATCCCTAGGCGCCCAGAATCCAGGGCAGGGTCGGTGGCCAGGCAATGATCCAGGAAAGCGAGGACGTCAGCCATGTCGAGGTTTCCGAGGTCCCCCTTGATCGCGCGCCCGTGCTCGGTGCCGTAGCCCCAGGAACCCCGCGGGTTGCAACGGACGACGGCGTAGCCCGCCTCGACCGCGACCTGCGCCTCGTCGAAGAACCCGCGCGAGTACGCGCTGTACGGGCCGCCATGGATCATGAGCAGCACCGGGTGGGGGCCATCGCCGGTGGGCTTGACGACCCACCCATGCACCGGGTAGCCGTCGGGCGCCGTTGCGACCACCTCCTCGGGCACCGGGGCCGAGGACAGCGCGGCCGAGAAGTTGGTCAGGAGCTGCCAGGACCCGTCCCGCAGGACGGCCACCTCGCCGGTGCTGCGGGCACTCGTGACGGTCGCGACGATTACGTCCCCGGCGGTGTCGACCGCAGCGACGTCCCAGTCACCCTCGACGATCTCGACATCATCCGGACCGACGATGACCGCCCGCTGCGTGCCGCGATACACGTCCGGGACGACGACGCGGCCGCCCGGCAGCGGAGCGAACTCGCCTGTGACGGTGACATCGACGAGCTGCCGCGGAGCATCATCCAACAGCCAAACCGTGTCGTGGTGGCCGACGAAGTCGGTGCCGGCACCGATGGCACCCGCCGCGAAATACAGCCTCTCGCCGGAACGGCACGCCGTGAGCGCGGAGACGGCCAGTCCACCGGTGAGACATTCGGGCTCGCCGCCGGTCAGGCGCCACAACTCATCGCCGAGGGTTGCCTCGTTGCGGTTGGCGCTCGCGATGACCGCGCCGTCGGCGTCGAACATGGGAGATGACCAGTCGAAGGTGTCGTGGGTCAGGCGCGTGGCCTCGGGCACGATGGCGGCATCCTCGACGCAGTTGGCCGCGCCCTGTCCACGCGGCTCGAACTGCGGCTCCGCGGCCGGGTCGGGCACATCGACGACGAAGACCTGCGAGGGCCGGTCGCGGAACCAGCCGAGGCCATTGTGCCGGGTGCGGTACTCGCCGAAGGCACGGGGAGGCTCGTGGGCTGCATCAATGTCGTCCACCGTCCCGTAGCGGCCCTCTTCGGGCACGCGGGCGATGAAAGCGATCCGCGCGGAGTCGTCGGAGAACGCGAACGAGGCGACCCCGAGTTTGGCGTCGGTCACCTGCACGGCCTCGCCACCGGCGGCCGGTGCCACGAACAGCTGGGCGCGGGTCTCCGGAGTGCGGCGCAGGAATGCCAGGAGCCTGCCGTCGGGGGAGAACCGTGGCGCGGAGTCGTGATAGCCACGGGTTAGGCGGCGCGCCGGTGAACCATCGAGTGGCACGCGCCACAGCTGACCCACGTAATCATCGACGGCGAAGCTCGGGTGCGAGACGGACACGACGGCGACCGTGCCATCGGGATGCACGGCAGGTCGAGACAGGGAGTTGAGGGATTCAAGCTGATCGGCACGCATGGCCAGCATGCTAACGCCCTCGTAAGAACGAGGCTCAACAGCCGTGTGGAAAACCGTTCCTCCGCCTCGGTTCTGACCACAAGGGCAGGTAGAGGAGGCAAGATGAGCGATTCAGTGAAGACCCGCAGGTTGGGCCAGCGTGGCGAGGACCTAGCGGTGGACTATGTGCGGCGGCTGGGCTGGACGATTCTCGACCGGAACTGGCGGTGCCACGACGGTGAGCTAGACGTGGTAGCGCACGACCCAGTGGTGGACGAGGTGGTGTTCGTCGAGGTGAAAACCCGAGCCGGGGTGGGGTTCGGCGATCCCCTGGACGCGATTACGTTTCGCAAACAGCGAAAGCTAAGGCAGCTGTGCCTGCTGTGGATGACCGAACACGGGATCGGCGGGTGCGGCATCCGGCTCGACGCCATTGGCGTGTTGCTGGTGCCGGACCAGCCGGCGCAGCTGACCCACGTGCGGGGGACGGACGGATGAAGACGGCGGCGGCTTGGTCGATTGCCCTCATCGGAATCGAAGGGGAACCGGTCGAGGTGGAGGTGGCCAAAGGCGGTGGGCTGCCCAGGATCGCCCTGGTAGGGCTGCCGGACGCGGCCTTGACCCAGGCCAAGGATCGAGTCCGGGCGTCCGTCATCGGGGCCGGACTGGAGTGGCACACCGGACTGTTGACGATCAACCTGACCCCCGCGAACCTGCCCAAGGCCGGCACCCACTACGACCTCGCGATAGCGGCCGCCGTGCTGGCCGTGACCGGCCAGGTGCCCGCCGAGGCGATGCGAAGGCACATCTTCTTCGGCGAGTTGGGCCTAGACGGCCGGGTACGCCGGGTCCCCGGCATCCTGCCCGCCCTTCTGGCGGCCTCCCGCGCCGGCTTCGAGTCGGCATTCGTGCCAGCCGCCCAGGCGGCTGAGGCGGATCTAGTCGACGGCATCCGGTCGCAGCCAATCCGAGACCTAAAGGAATTGCAGGCGATTCTGACTGGCGAACCAACAAGGGAGTGGGTACCGCCACTCAACGAGGACGAAGGCGACCGGGAGCGCTCAGCGACCCTGGATTTTCGGGACGTGCAGGGCCATGTTGACGGCAAGTGGGCGATGGAGGTTGCGGCCGCCGGTAGGCATCACGTCTACCTGCACGGCGCACCCGGCGTTGGGAAGACCATGCTCGCTTCCCGGCTGCCTGGCATTCTGCCGCCGCTCGACGGCGAGGAGGCGATCGAAGTCTCCGCCTTGCATTCGCTGGCGGGCAAGGACCTGAGCGGTGGCCTGCTGACGCTCCCACCGTACGCGGACCCGCATCACTCATCCACTGCTGCCGCCATCGTCGGCGGCGGTGTACGGTTCGTAAGGCCCGGCGCGATATCTCTGGCGCACCGAGGGGTACTGTTCCTCGACGAGTTGGGTGAAACTAAGCACACCTCCTGAGCACAGGAGGCACCGTGACCATCACCGATCGACCCGCGAACCCGCGCCCAGGACGTGCGAGCCGAACCGTCGTCTACCCAGCGTTCGCCCGTACAGGCCCAGATGAGCCTGTGGAGGGGACTCGCGGCATCTACCTCTACCTGCGCTTGTCGAAGTACCACCGCGACGGGGCCGATGCTATCGAACGACAGCGACTCGACCTGCTACGCAAGCTAAACGCTGAGGGCGGCTGGACGGTGCTGGGGGAGTACATCGACAACGACTCTGCCAGCGCCTCGGCGCTGCGTAACCGCAAGGGGTGGCGCCAACTCAACCAAGACATCCAAGCAGGCAAGGTACCTGCCGTGGCCTTCTGGAAGCTGGACCGCACCAACCGAATCGCTTCACAGTGCATCGAATGGATCGGGCAGTGTCAAAGGGTTGGCGTGTACTTGGTCTCGCACCAGGACAGTGACCAGGAGCTGAACACGGCGACAGCAGGTGCAAAGCTGATCACAGGCATCAAGGCGCTCTTGGCAGAAGTCGAGACCGACTCGATGAGTGAACGACAGCTCGCTGCAAAGCGACACCTGGCTGAGGCCGGGTTTCATCACGGCGGGACGCCACCCTTGGGCTGGATGGCAGGCCCTCGCATCACCGACGAACATGGCCGCAGTGGCGTTCGCCTCGTCCCGCATCCGGTGGAGCATCCTGCCCTCAAACGCGCGGTCGAGATGGTCCTGGACGGGGTGAGTTTGGCGCGAATCGCGGACTTCTGGAAGGCCGAGTACGGCATTACGACGGCCAAGGGTGCCCCCATCTACGAAGCGACGATCTATCGTGCTCTAGTTTCGCCGCGCATGGTCGGGTACCGGATGCGACAGGTGCCCGAGCATCAGCGTGGCGTGAAGCTCAACCTCCTCGACTACATTGCCCGTGACGCGAAGGGCGACCCGGTGATCTCCCAAGAACCAGTCTGTGACTGGGTGACCTGGCTGCGGGTCAAAAAGCGTTTGGAGGAATCGAAAACGTCGCGCACCCGTCGCCCGTGGGGATCACACGAGTGGCTGTTGACGGGCCTTCTCTACTGCCAGTGCGGCGACCGCCTCTACGGACACAACAAGACCCGACGTCGAGCATCAGGAGAGAAGTACCATCAGTACACCTACCGATGCATGGCTAATCGCAAACGTGGCCATCGCCACTGCGAAACCGCGTGCACAGTCGATGCGGCCCAGAGCGAAGCACACGTCTTGGGGTGGTTCTTCGCGCAGCTCACCGACGAGGCCG
>CAMCJC010000061.1 GCA_945875065.1 uncultured Propionibacteriaceae bacterium
AATCCTCGACTCCAGCTGTTTGCGGAGCCGAGTGGCCAGATAAAGCGCGACCGGGGCGACCTCGTTGGCCGTATCCTCGGTGAGCGTCTCGAGAAGTTCCTCGTAGAGGCGGTTGATGCATCCGGCGTACGAAGCCGTGGCCGCGCCGCTAGTGAACTTCGTGAGCCGGGTGACGTTGCGGGCGACGAGCATCAAATGCTCACCCGCCCTTGTCGGCTTCGGCTTCGGCGTCTCCTGGCGGGGCGGGATCGCGGACATCTCGTATCCGATGTCGAGAGCCGCGAGTCCCGTCGCCGTCAGGTGTTTGCACAGTGCGCCGTCGCGGTCGTTGTCGCACGAGCAGGTGCCGGACATCGTCGACTGGCCCCACCGGAGTTCGACGGGGACAGGCGGGTCGTCGAGGACCGTTGCCTTGGCGGACCCGTTGGTGAGGCGGTCGAACTTGACCAACCCGACCAGCGGCTGGCTGCGCCGAAACACGATCTCGCCGGCGAGGTCGCGAAGCACCGCAGCGTTCAGCATGCCGTCCAGGTTGAGAGCCATAGGGCCAGCCTTTCAGAAAACCGGAACAACTACGGGGCCGCAAGCTCCTGGTAAGCGGTCTCGGACGAGTCGCGGAGGAACTGTGAGCAACGCTCCTGCTCGTCGGTCTCCCCGATACGGCCGGCCGCGACGCTGAGCGCCCACAGGCTGCGGAGGAACCCGCGGTTCGGCTCGTGCTCCCAAGGGATGCCTCCGGTGCCCTTCCAGCCGTTACGGCGCAGGGCATCAAGGCCTCGGTGATAGCCGGTGCGGGCGTAGGCGTACGCGGCGAGTGAGTGGGCGAGATCGTCGTCGGCCAGTGCCTGCTCGGCCAGAGCCGCCCAACACAGCGACGACGTCGGATTCGCGGCGGCGACCTCCAGCAGGTCGCTGTCCTCCAGGAGCGGTGCGGCAGGGTCCTCAGGAAGCCGGACCGTCACATTGGAAGCCATGAGATTCGGATGAGGCTCAGTCATACGCCTCAGCTTAGGCAGTCAGCCGCCATGCCGCCGGAATATCGGCGATGTCGCTCCGGCTAGGGCGGACGCCGCCACCGGGTCCTCCGAAGGACCAGCTACTTTGAACACTGTTCAGGTGTTTGCCCATGCCAGGGCTTGGTCGGACCAAAATCTGATGTGCTTTGAAACGGGAGCCCGCTTACCGATCTGTTGGACCTCCATGGTTGGATAGGGACCATGAGTCCTCGAAAGATTGGCGTCACCGAGCTGGTGCTCCGGGACGCTCACCAGAGTTTGATGGCAACCCGCATGGCCATGGAAGACATGGTCGACGCCTGCGCTGACATCGACGCGGCCGGCTATTGGTCCGTCGAGTGTTGGGGTGGCGCTACCTTCGACGCCTGCATCCGCTTCCTCAACGAAGATCCGTGGGTGCGGCTCCGTACGTTCCGTGAGTTGATGCCGAACTCTCGCCTCCAGATGCTGCTCCGCGGCCAGAACCTCCTCGGCTACCGCCACTACGAGGACATGGTGGTCGAGAAGTTCGTGGAGAAGTCGGCTGAGAACGGCATGGACGTCTTCCGCGTCTTCGACGCTCTCAACGATCCGCGCAACATGGCGCAGGCGATGCAGGCCGTCAAGAAGGTCGGCAAGCACGCTCAGGGCACCATCTGCTACACGATCTCCCCGGTCCACACCGTCGAGGGCTACGTGAAGCTCGCCGGCCAGCTAATCGACATGGGAGCCGAGTCGATCGCGCTGAAGGACATGGCCGCGCTGCTGCAGCCGCAGCCCGCGTACGACATCGTCAAGGCCATCAAGGAAACCTACGGCGATATCCAGATCAACGTTCACTGCCACTCCACCACGGGCGTGACACTCGTCGCGCTGCAGAAGGCTATTGAGGCCGGAGCCGACGTCGTCGACTCGGCTATCTCGTCGATGAGCCTCGGCCCCGGCCATAACCCCACCGAGTCGCTGGTCGCGATGCTCGAGGGCACCGGCTACACCACCGGCCTCGACATGGAACGCCTCATCAAGATCCGTGACCACTTCGCGAAGATCCGCCCGAAGTACGCGGAGTTCGAGTCGGCCACCCTCGTCGACACGGACATCTTCTCCTCCCAGATCCCGGGCGGCATGCTCTCCAACATGGAGTCGCAGCTGAAGGCTCAGGGCGCGGGCGACCGCATCCGCGAGGTGATGGAGGAAGTTCCGCTGGTTAAGGCCGCCGCTGGTCACCCGCCGCTGGTCACCCCGTCGTCGCAGATCGTCGGCACCCAAGCCGTCTTCAACGTTCTGATGGGCCGCTACAAGGTCCTCACCGGCGAGTTCGCCGACCTCATGCTCGGCTACTACGGCGAGTGCCTCGGCGAGCGTGACCCGGAGGTCATCGAACTCGCGAAGGCGCAGGCGAAGAAGGACCCGATCACCGATCGCCCCGCCAACCACCTGAAGCCCGAATGGGACGACCTCGTCGCCCAGGCCAGCGCCCTGGAAGGTGCCGACGGCAGCGAAGAGGACGTGCTGACCAACGCGATGTTCCCGGGCGTCGCCCCCGGCTTCTTCGCCACTCGCGCGGACGGCCCGAAGAACGTCGGCAAGACTGCCGAGCAGCTGGCCGCCGAGGAGGAGGCCGCCAAGCGCAAGGCCCAGGGCATCTCCGGCCCGGTCAAGTACAACGTCACCATCGCTGGTCGTTCGCACAGCGTTTCCGTCGAGCCCGCCTGAGGAATTGAACATGAGCAAGCAACACACCATGGAAGAGAGGCTGCAGCAGCTCGCTGACGCCCGCGCGAAGGTCGAGGCCGGCGGCGGCGTCGACAAGCTGGAGAAGCAGCGCTCCAAGGGCAAGATGACTGCCCGCGACCGTATCGCCGCCCTCATCGACGAAGGCACCTTCCTGGAGACTGGTGCTTTCCGTCGCAACCGCACCACCACGTTCGGCATGGACAAGGCCGAGATGCCCGCCGATGGCGTCGTCACCGGCTCCGCCAGCGTTTTGGGTCGTCCGGTTCATCTGGCCAGTCAGGATTTCACTGTCATGGGTGGCTCTGCTGGTGAGACGCATTCTATCAAGGTTACTGAGACCTTGAATGCGTCGTTGTCCACTGGTACGCCGTTCATCTTTATTAATGATTCGGGTGGTGCTCGTGTTCAGGAGGGCATTGATTCTCTCTCCGGTTATGGCAAGGTGTTCTATGCGAATGTCTTGCTCTCCGGTGCGGTTCCGCAGATCTCGATCATCTCTGGTCCGTGTGCTGGTGGTGCGGCCTATTCGCCGGCTCTGACTGATTTCATCATTCAGACTCGTAAGGCCCATATGTTCATCACGGGTCCTGGTGTCATCAAGCAGGTCACTGGTGAGGAGGTCACGCAGGATGCTTTGGGTGGTGCTGACGCCCATATGGGTCGCTCCGGTGTCATTGACTTCGTTGCCGATGACGATGAGCAGGCTATTCTGATTGCGAAGAAGCTGCTCAGCTTCCTTCCGCAGAACAACTCCGAGGAACCCCCGGTCGTCGATCCCGACGATTCGGTCGAGCCCAACGAGAAGCTGCGCGAGATCATCCCGCTTGAGGGCAACAAGGGCTACGACATCCGAGACGTCATCGCCGAGATCGTCGATCACCGCGACTTCCTTGAGGTGCAGGCCGGCTGGGCCCGCAACATCGTGGTCGGTTTCGCCCGCATCAACGGCCGCTCGATCGGCATCATCGCGAACCAGCCGAGCGTCATGTCGGGTGTCCTCGACATCGATTCCTCGGACAAGGGCTCGAAGTTCATCCGCTTCTGCAACGCGTTCAACATCCCCGTGGTGAACCTCGTCGACGTCCCCGGCTTCCTGCCCGGCGTCGCCCAGGAGCACGGCGGCATCATCCGCCACGGCGCGAAGATGCTGTTCGCCTACTCCGCCGCGACTGTCCCGAAGATCACCGTCGTGCTGCGTAAGGCCTACGGCGGTGCCTACCTCGCGATGTGCTCGAAGGACCTGGGCGCCGACAAGGTGTTCGCCTGGCCGACCGCCGAGATCGCCGTAATGGGTGCCGAGGGCGCCGCGAACGTCGTGTTCCGCCGCGAGATCGAGGCCGCCGAGGACACCGAGGCTCGCCGCGAGGAACTCGTGGAGGAATACCGCGAGACCTTCTCGACGCCGTACATGGCTGCCTCCCGCGGTCTGGTTGACGACATCATCGACCCGGCGGACACCCGCCGCGAGATCGCGCTGTCGCTAGAACTGCTGGCCGGTAAGCGCCAGCTGCGTCCCGCGAAGAAGCACGGCCTTTTCCCGGCCTGATCGGAGTCGTAGATGTCTGACAACAACGCTGCGCTCCTGGCGGCGGTCGAGAAGCTGACGGCTCAGCTCAAGACCCTCGACGAGCGTCTCGCCAAGCTCGAAGCCCGGCAGGGGATCCCCGAGGAGGATCTCGTTGCGATCGGAGCCGCCGTGGCGGCCTCCCTCGGGCACAAGGCTAAGGTACGGGCGGTCCGCTTCAGCACCCAGTCCGGCTGGGTCCAGGCCACCCGCGAACAGTCCCACAACCGTGCCGTCCCGCACGTTCGCTGATTGAAGGAGACAACCCATGAAACTGAAGGTGACCGTCAATCAGACGGAGTACGAGATCGACGTCGAGGTTGAGCAGGAAACCCACAGCCTCCCGCCGATCGTGATCGGTGGATCGGGCGCCGCACCGATGGCTGCCCCGGCTCCGTCGGCCGCTGGTGCGGCTGGGGCCAATGCCGTCGTCGCACCCCTTGCCGGTTCAGTGGCTCGTATCCTTGTCGCTGAGGGCGACGAGGTCACATCCGGTCAGGTGTTGGTGGTCCTTGAGGCCATGAAGATGGAGACGGAGATCACTGCCCCTGCGGATGGCACCGTTACCGCGATCCTCGTTGCGCAGGGCGAACCCGTCCAAGGCGGCCAGGCACTCCTCGAGCTCTGAGCCCAAGCACAAAAGGTGCTCCCCCTTCGAAAGGGGGAGCACCTTTTGTGCTTGCTGCTGCGACGTTGCTAGCCCGCCTCGACCTGCTCCCGGACCAGGTCGTAGTTCGCGTAGACAGCCGCGATGGCGTCGCGGACTTCCATCAAGGCGAACCCGAGCATGTTTCGACCCCGCCACATGGCCGGGTCGAGGGCTTTCGGGTTCGCCTCTCCGAGGCCGATGCCCCACACGACGTCGCGTGGGGCCGCCTCCACCAGGACCTTCGGGGCCGTGCTGAGCAGATACTCGCGTAGCTCCGGGTTCTGCGTGAACTTAGCGTAGTTCGCGGCGAGAACCACCGAGTGCTTCGCCCGATCCCAGATCTCCGGGATGAACGGGAACACGCGGCGGCCGAACTCGCGCATCTCTTTCGGGTCATCGCTCTCCAGGACCGCATCGCGGGCCTGCTTGTCTCCGAACATGCGGGCTTTAGTCGCCATCATGTACTGCTCAGCGCAGTTGTGCTCGGCGTGCTCGAAGAACGGAGAGGGCTGCCACTGGCCGAGGGAGCACGGACCCACCTCGCCGGGGTTCGGCTTCCAGAAGAAGATAAAGTCGTCGGCGCGAAGGCCGACGGGCAGCGTCGCCTTCGTGTACTTCGGCTCCCCGCCTGGCCGCCAGAACCGGATTGGCCAGCCGCTCGGGCTCATCATGAACAGCGGCTCATCGCCCGGGACGTCGACATCATAGAAGTACGGGTCGTTCGGGGGCGGCGGGAACAGGTCGTGGTAGCGAGTCTGCTCGGCCTTGGAGAGCCCAGCGAACCAAGTGCGCCACTTCTCGACATAGTCCTCATCGGCGGGCAGCAGCCACGGCGGTGCAAGCAAATCCATCGTTCCTCCTCAAGACACTGGGAGGAATCTACCGGGTGGGTCAGCCCGTTGCCTCCTCCCAGCATTTGGCGAACTCGTTCTGCTTGTCTTGGCCCTCGCCGGTGAACTCGCCGTTGCCCTCCTTCAGCTTTGCCTCGAACTGCTCCAGCGTCGTGTCGGCGGGCACCAGGTTCTTGTCCTTCAGACACTTCAGAATCACCTTGTGATGATCGCTTAGATTGCCGGCTTCACCCCCGGAGTTGAGATAGAAGTACACCTCGTTGATGTGAGCGCTCGTCTTCTTGTAGCAGTCGAGGTCGGCCTTCTTATCGGCCTCAGAGCGTTCCCCGGACTTTGGATCCACGGTGTTTGACTGGACTAGCACCCGGCTGCCCTCGTAGATCACCTCAACGTCCAGCCCAGCCTCTCGCATGCATTTCTCGTACCGGGTGTTCGCCTCCTTCCAATCCGCCTCGCTGATCTGCCGTGACTGTTTGGCCCGTGTCAACACATCCTTTTGAAAGTCTGATCCTGCCTGCGCGATGCCGTTATCGATCATCTGCGCCAACGGATCGGCCGATGACGATGGTGCCGTAGGTGAGGTACCAGATGACGAACAACTGACCAGCGCTAGGGCGGCTACCAGAGCGACGATTGAAAACCTCACTGCTTTCCCTTCCCAAACTCTCTCGGGGGTGTGGAGCCCGAAGACTCCACACCCCGTTCAACTCATCCGCGAGCCGTGTACTCCCACAGCCGGCCGCCGCTGTGCCAGGAGGCACGAGCCCAGCCGTTGTAGTGCCAGTAGGCGGACACGTAGCGGTTCCCGTACCAGAAGGAACGTGCGACAGCGGCGTACGAGTAACCACATGGGTTGCTGGCGAACGCGAAGCCGTCCCCCTGGACTGAGTATCCGCAGGCACCGGCGGCCGCTTCTTGCGGGTTGGCAGCCTGGGCCGCGACGATGCCGGTCGTGGCCAGGGCGCCCGCGATGAGGGTGTTGGCCACCTTCTTGCGAATTGTTCCCATCGGCTTCTTCCTTTCACTGGTAGGGCATCGCCGACATCGGCGATGCGGCCCGCCGCCGCAGCGGGCCGTTCTAGTTACCGGCCCTTGAAGTACGCGAATAGGCGTTTCTCCCTTATCAGTAGGGCCGATGTGACGGTGCCCAACAGGGCGCCTGAGGCTGTCAGTGCGGGGATGAGGCAAGCTGTCAGGACCACGGCCTGGTGGTCTCCCGCGGTCAGGTCGCGGGTGAGCCAAGCTATTCCAGGTAAGGCGGCCAAGACTCCCGGAACGGCCCACGCGACGGTCTCCAAGAGCATCGTTGCGGCTACGGCGGTCTTGGGGACGCCGACGTGCAGCGCCGATGCGACCTCCAGCCGACGCAGCGTCACGGCCAGGCAGGCCAGCGTGAAGCCGGCCGCCAGCCCGATCAGCGGGAATCCTGCGCTCATTCTTCCGGTGAACTGGGCGGCGGGATTCTCACTCATCCCGAGCGTCGTGTTGTGTTGCGTGAGTTTGGGGCCGCCGTCCTGCTGCGGGGCGTCCGCCGCGATGGCGGTGTAGATCAGGTCGCGGGTGGCCTGGGGCAGAGGATAGGCGTCGACCCAGCACTGGTCGAACAGCTCGGTCGGCGCCGCCAGGGAAAGCGCGGCATAACCGAATCCGCGGGGTCGACCGTCATCGGGATAGTCGTAGAAGCCGGCGACGAGGGCATGGCCGTTCGTCGTGACGATGCTGCCGTCGCGGCCAAGACCGAGCGACTCGACGACCGATCCCGGGAGCAGTACCCCGACGTCGCCGACGCGTCGCGCGTTCGGGAATATATGCCGGAAGCCTGGTGTGGCTTCGAAATGGGTGAGGGGGTTCTGCGGAGCGACCGCTACCGTGAACGGGGTCTGCGACTCCCGCAGCGCCCCGGAAGCGCGCACCCCAGGCTGGTCGGCGAGCGCGTCACATGCGCGGCCGTCGATCCCGGTAGGCACCTCCAGAATGCTGATGGAGGCTCCCCGTCTCCGGTACTCCGCTGCGCGTTGGACCGCGGCGGTCATCTGAGTCACGTCCGTCCAGGTCAGGCCACAGCAACACACCGCGACCACGACCGCCAGAATTGACGCGCGGGCGGTCCCGGAAGCGACATCGCGCCCAGCCTCGCGACAGATCTCCGAGAAGCGCATCATGCTGCGGCTCCTAGGTCAATGACGTCCGTGCAGGCGTCTCGGGTCCGCGGGTCGTGGGTGGCGACAACGATGATGACGCCCTCGGTCGCGATGCCCGCCAGGGCCTGGTTGACGGTGGCAGCGGTGCGCTGGTCCAACTGAGCCGTCGGCTCGTCGACCAGCATGAGGTCGGGCTCGGCGGCGATACCGCGCGCCAGCATGAGGCGCTGCGCCTCCCCACCGGACAGGGTACGGAACTGCCGTTCGGCGGCCAGAGTGAGTCCGAAGCGGTCGAGGAGACGGCGGCCGGCGTCGTCGGCGTCCCGCCTCCGAACTCCCCGTGCCACAAGCGGCAACGTCACGTGGTCCAGGGCCGTCCTGCGCGCCACCCCGTGCGGGTTCTGGAACACCCACCCGACCTTGTGAACGCCTTCCTTGTGGATCGTGCCCTCAGAAGGGGACAACCAACCTGCCAGTAGCGCCAGCAAAGTCGATTTCCCCGACCCCGACGGGCCCGTTAGTGCGTACACGTGTCCTGGCAGTAGCCGAGCCGCGAGGTGCTGGAACAGGAATGGTGCCTGACCGAAACGGTGCCCCAGGTCGGTGAGTGTCACGAGCATGACAGCCCCTCTGGCGCGCGGGAGCGAACCTCCCGCGTCGCGGGGGTGGTTTCGAACCGGATATAGGTGCGGCCGAGCTTCGACGCGACCACCGTCACCGGAATGGCTGTCCCGTCCGCGGCGGCGACGCAGCCGCGCGACCCATCTCGCAGGGTGATTGCCGCCGGCGGTACGGGATAGACATCCAGAGGCTCGGTCAGCGAGTAGCGGCCCTTGACCTTTTCGCCTTCGGGGCCTCGCTGGTATTGGATGAACTGCGGGGTGGCGGCGAGCGCGGCTAGGCCCTCGGCGGTCACGTTCCCCGTCTCGTCCGTAGCTACGACGGTCTCACCGATAACGAGCGACCGGGCGCCGGGCACCAGATCATCGGGTAGGGAAGAGATGCTGGCCCTCAGGAGCGGTTTGGGGAGGGTGATGAGGTCGCCGCCTTCGGCGACCGTCGCGCCGAGGCGTGCGGGGCAGCTGTCCGGGCGGATCGACGTCGTGGGCAACCATACGAGTTGGGCTAGGGCCAGTTGGTCAGTCTCGGTGTCGCCCCCGAGATCCTCAACGAGGTCGTCCCAGGCGCGCCAGGTTTGGTGGTCGAACTTGCCGGTCTGCTTGACCTTCTTGCCGAGCCGCACCAACTCGGCTTGGAGCGCTTTGACGTCGTCCCCCTTGTCCTCGGCCTTCAGATTCCGCCATAGCGGGGTGTTCGTGTGCAGGTTGGCCAAGGGAGTCTTATCGACGGTGAAAGTTGTGGTGCCCGAGGCGATCTCAGCGCCTGGCGAGCAACTGCTGGACGTGACCTTGCCGGCCACGGGCGAGGCTATTGTCGCGCCGTCACCGACTTGGATCGTGAGCTCCAAGTCGCGGGTATCCGGCAGTTTCTCGGCGACCAGCGCCGTGACGCTCGACTCGGCCGGCTCGGTCAGCGATGCCGGGACTGGCCGGTAGCGATAAAACAGCCAGACACTCGCCGCGGCCCCGCCCACAAGGGCCAGGATGAGGAAGAGCGACGTCAACAGCGGCAGTGTCCGTCGAGGTCTCCCGTGCTCTGCCTTGCCCACCGCGTTGGCCCCCTTCGACCGTATCTCTGCGGCCATGGTGCTGCGGTTCGGGTCACACGAAGGTGACGGCCAATATCACTGGGCTGTTACCGGGATGGTTGCGACGACCTCCAAGCCGCCGTCGTCGCCGCCGGCCAGATCCAGGGTGCCGCCGTGGCGGCTCAGAACCGTCTCGACGAGAGTCAGCCCGAGTCCCAGGCCGGCATCTCCGCCGAGCCGCGTGCGGGTGCCGCGGTTGAAGGGCGCGGTCAGACCAGCAATCAGCTCTGGGGTCAGGGACCCGTCGCCGGAGTTCGTGACGCGCAGGCGTACTTTCTCGTGCGCCGGTTCGAGCTTGACGTGTACCCAGCCGTCTGGTCGGTTATGGCGGACGGCATTATTGATGAGGTTGTCCACAGCCGAGCGCAGCACCTCGGGGATTCCGAGGACGATAATCGGCGAGGCCGGCCTCTCCCAATCCAGCGATACACCGCCGGCGGCCTCGTCGCGGGCCTGATTGACGGCGTCATCCACTAGGGCAGTGAAATCCACCTGGGATTGCGGCAGTCCCTGGTCGTTTTGGCTGCGGGCTATCTCCAGCAGGGCGGCGATGAGGCGCTCCAAGCGGTGGTTGGCATCGAGCACGGCTCGCATGTCGTCGGCGAGGTCGTCTGGGATTCGACCCTGCCGCTCAGCGATTTGGATGATGGTGCGGACGGTGGCGATCGGTGTCCGCAACTCGTGCGCAGCGCTCGCTACGAACGAGGCTTGGCGCGTGAACGCTTCCTCCAGGCGATCCAGCATGCCGTTCATGACCGTCGTGAGTTGGCGCAGCTCGTCGTCGGGTCCGGTGACCGGCAGACGCCGCGACAGGTCGCTATCGCTGATCCGTTCGGCCGTTGCGGCGATCGCTCCAACCTGCCGTGTCGCCCTCCGCACCGTCACCACCGCGACGCACAACCCCAGGATCGTGAAAG
>CAMCJC010000062.1 GCA_945875065.1 uncultured Propionibacteriaceae bacterium
CACCGAATCAGTCCCTGGGCCCAACCCCGTCTTACCACGCGCCACCATCTTTCAAAGCCAACCCTTTGGCGACGGCACGTCTCGCTGCGCTTCCCCCCTTGTCTACCGAAGGTTAGTTTGTTTTCGTCAGCCATCCGGATGACATCGATCGTCTACTGGGTGGCTGAAAGTCAGCGCCGAAACCGCTAGGTTCATAGGGTCCCTCAAGGAGTCTGGGGGATACCCACCCGGGAAGCGACGAGCAAGAGGTTGCTATGCACACGAAACCCACTTTGACTAGGGCTAAGAAGGCCTTAGTCGCCCTCACGGCCGCTCTGGTGGCCTTCCTCATGGTCGGCCTGAACGCGGCCCACGCCGAGGAGTTCGCTCCCGGCTACCCCAAGATCGGCAAGTCCACCGAGGGCGCGTTCGGTCACAAGATCGACAACGGCGGCTACCCGCTGCTGACCCAGATGTTCTCCATCCAGACCTCGGATAATCCGAAGGACCGTTTCCAGGCGTACTGCATTGAGATGCGCGTCGGCATGGTCTTCGAGAACCCCCTCAAGGTCGGCGACTGGAAGGACTTCCCCGGCGACAACAACTTCAAGAAGGACCCGAAGGTCCGCGCGAAGGTCGCCTGGATCGTCCAGAACAGCTACCCGAACGTCAAGGATCTGGCCAAGCTCAGCAACGATTCCGGCGCCGCTGCTGCCTTGACCGGCAACCTGACCGAGAAAGACGCCATCACCGGCACCCAGGCCGCCATCTGGTACCTGGTCGACGGCCTGCCCTTCAAGGGTCTGCGCAACGGTGACGGTAAACACCTCGACACCACTTCGCCCGAGTACGCCCGCGTCAAGGCGCTGGTTGACTACCTGACCGGCGAGAAGAACGTCGGCTTGGAGCCCAACGCCGCCCCGACGATCAAGATCAACGTCCCCGCTGGCCCGGTCAAGGCTGGCGACAAGGTCGGCCCGATCCGCATCGAGTCCTCGCAGGCCACCGCGCAGCTTGAGAAGACCGACCTGCCGGTCGTCGACGCATCCGGCAAGGCCGTGGAGCTCGATAAGGTCCCCACCGGCAAGGACCTGTTCATCAACATCCCGAAGGATGCCAAGGCAGGCAGCTTGAAGCTCTCGGCTAAGGTCAGCGGCAACGTCTACGTTGGTAAGCTGCTCATCAGCGCCAGCGATAAGCGTGCGCAGACGATCATCATCGGCGATAACCGCAAGGCCGACGCCAATGCCACCGCCGAGATCAAGTGGGAGGCCGCCCCGGTCGCCACCCCGTCGCCGTCGCCGTCCCCCTCGACGCCGGCACCTTCCACGCCAGCTCCGTCGACCCCGGCACCTTCCACGCCGGCCCCGGCTCCGTCGACCTCGGCTCCGGCCCCCAAGCCGGCCCCGACCCCGTCGGCTCCGAAGACGCGTCCCGGCCTGCCCAAGACCGGCGCCTGATAACCCCTTATTCTGATCGCCCCGCGTTCCCCCCACGCGGGGCGATCCCCTTTTTCTGCGTAGGCTTGAGGCATGCAGATTGGTTGCCACGTCGCCCTGACCTCCGCCGTCACCGATGCCTTAGCCGTGGGAGCCGAGGTTGCACAGGTCACGCTTGGCGACCCGCAGTCGTGGAAGAAGCCGACGGCACCCACCGGTCTCGCCGATGCCGCCCGCGACGCCGGGATCGGGCTGTACGTGCACTCGGCTTATGTCATCAACGTGGCGTCGACGAACAACCGCATCCGGGTCCCTTCCCGTCGGCTCCTCCAACAGACCATCGATGCCGCCGCCGACCTCGGTGCCCGCGGCGTCATCGTTCACGGCGGGCACGTCACCAAGGACGATGCGCCCGAGGCCGGCTACGAGAACTGGCGCAAGTGCGTCGACGGCCTAGAGATAAAGGTGCCGCTTCTGATCGAGAACACCGCCGGCGGCAACAACGCGATGATGCGCTACCTGGAGGCCATCCGAGCCACTTGGAGTGCGCTGGCGGGCTCCGACAACCTTGAGCACGTCGGCTTCTGCCTCGACACCTGCCACGCCCACGCCGCAGGCCTCGACCTGGCCACCGCCGTCGACGATATCCGCTCCACCACCGGCCGCATCGACCTGGTCCATTGCAACGACTCCGCCGATTCCCCCGGATCCGGCCGCGACCGCCACGCGAACTGGGGCCAGGGCATCATCGACAAGCGAGTCCTGCTTGATCTCCTCCGCGCCGCCGACGCCGACGTCATCCTCGAAACCCCCTCGGCGGCACACGGCGACGAGATCGCGTGGCTCCGCAACGAACTTTCCAGCTAGCCCGTTTTTGTCGGTCCCAGCTGCCAGACTGAGATCGACGAAAGGAACAACATGGGTACTTGGGGATTCGAGCCTTGGGCCAACGACGACGCCGCAGACTGGTATGCGGGCTTCTGGACCGCCGAAGACAAGCCCGGATACATCACCAGCGCCATCCTCACGGCCGAGCCGGAGGACGACGAGGGCGAGCTGGAGACCGTCCGCGCCGCCTCCCACCTGCTAGCGGCGCTGGGCCGGGTGTACATCTGGCCGATCGAGCGCATCGACGAGGCCCGCGCCGCGGTCGACCGGGCCATCCAGCTCCTGACGCAGGCGATCTCACCGGAAGACCCGTATGGCTTCCTCGACCTCTGGGACGACGACCCGGAGATCAAGGAAGCCATTGAGTTTGAGATCGGCGCGCTGAAGGAGATCCAGCGGCCTGGCGAGTAGCGTCTCAGGCAGCCAAGACCTGTGCCCGGCGCGGCGCGGCCTCGCGACGTGTCACGCCTCGACGCAGCGGCACCATGCGGCGCCACGTGACGCAGCGCCACGCCCACTCCAGCGGACCGTAGCTGAAGTAGCTCAGCCACGCCCGGGAGGCCAGCAACTGCGCGATCAAGACGGCGGCGGCGACCAACAGCGCGGGGGTTAGGTCACTCTGGTGCTGCCAGTCGAGCGCCAGGCCGATGGGGAACACGATGAGGGAGGCGGTCGTGTAGTTGGTCAGGGCCATGCGGCCGAGGGGCTCGAAGACCGCGCGCAACACCCGGCGCGCCCGAGTCGCGAACAGTAGCGCCAGCAGCCCGATGTACAGCGCCGCCATGACGCCGCCCGCGATGCCGCCCTCATTCGAGAAACGGGGATCGCCGCCGACACTGACTTGAGCGAACAGGGCCGGAACCGTCGCGACCGCGGCCACCACCGCTGCGATGCGTACGGGCCAGCCGGCCCGCTCCAGCATCATCGGGAACTGGTAGGCGACGGCCGCCGCGCCGAGGAGGAACAGCCCCGGCGTCGCGGCGAAGCCGCCACCGAACATCCCGAAGCCGACCCCCGTTCCGACGACCCCGAGCCCCAGCAGTGCCCAACGCGGCGCCCACACGACCAACGGCAGACACAGCAGGCCGGCGAGGGCGTAGGCCCGCAGTACTTCGCCGGGGTAGACGAATGTGTGCAGCAGAGCGATCCCCAGCAGCGCGCCGAGCCGGCACAGCAACGTGGCGGCCGGGTTCGCTCCGCGACTACGCGCCGAGGCGGCCACGAAGGCCAGGCTCATCCCGAACAGCAGCTCGAAGATCGGCACGAATCGGCCGCCAACCAGTAGGTTCAGCCACTGCTGAGGCTGGGAATCCGCTATGGCGGCATAGCTGGCTTCATGCCCGAAGAGGGTGATGTCGCGGATGTTGACCAGCAGGATGCCGGCGATGGTGAAACCTCGGAGGGTGTCCAGGAACTGGAAGCGGGTTGGTTTTGTGTTCATGGCCCTACCCTGGCCCGTCCGGTCGCCCAGTTCCAGAGGTTCGGGATCGGATCCAACCCAGCGGTGGAAGACTTCGGGAACGATTCCACCTACGGGTCTAACGACCCCCTAGCGGCTTGAGTTGGCGAGCCCGACGTCGTAGGCGAAGATGACCAATCCCACGCGGTCTCGCACGTTCAGCTTGGCGAGGATGCGGTTGAGGTGCGTCTTCACCGTCGACTCCGCCAGGAACAGCTGCTCCGCGATTTCCCGGTTGTTGAGGCCGTCAGCGACCATCGTCACCACCTGCCGTTCTCGCTCCGACAAGGACTGCAATAGTTCTTCGGCACGCCTCGAACTGGGCTCGGCCGGCCGCACTTGGTCGACCAAGGCCCTAGTGGCTGCCGACGCCAGCACCGGTTCATCGCGGTGCACCGACCGGATCCCGCCCAGCAGCGCCCTGGCCTCCGCGTCCTTCAGCAGGAACCCCGTTGCCCCGGCCGCCAGGCTCTGCACGACGTACTCGTCGTTGTCGAAAGTCGTCAAGACGAGGATGCGCGCCGTCGGCACATCCGCCAGTATGCGCTTGGTCGCCTCGATGCCGTCCAGCACCGGCATCCTCACGTCCATCAGCACGACGTCAGGTCGCAACCGCAGCGACAGCTCGACGGCCTCGCCCCCGTTACCGGCCTCCCCGACGACCTCCATGTCGCGTTGCGCCTGGATGATCGCCCTGAAGCCGGTCCTGACCATCGCCTGGTCGTCGGCGAGCAGCACCCGGATCGTCATGCCTCTCCCCTTTCCCGAGGCACCCGCGCCTCGACCTCGAATCTTGCCCCGACGACGCCAGCACGGAACTCGCCGCCGACTGCGGCGATCCGGCGACGCAGCCCGGCCAGCCCCGTCCCACCCGGCCCTTTAGCGGGCGCGACCAGGGCGTTCGAGACGCGCACAATCACGTCGTCCCCGTCGACCAGTTCCACCGCGATCTCCGCCCCGGAGGCGTGCTTCATCGCGTTGGTAAGCGCCTCCTGCACGACCCGGTAAAGCGCCAGTTCGGCGGTCTGCGTGAGGCCGGAGATCGTCGCTGGCAGGTAGTCGACGGTGACGCCAGTCGCGCGGCAGTCCGCGACGAGCACATCAACGTCCACCAGCCCCGGCATCGGCGCCTTGGACTCGGTGAGCAGCCCCGAGGTCAAGGTCCGGGTCTCGGCGAGCGCCCCACGAGTCAGCCGTCGGATCTCACCCAGCGCTTCGCCGGCCGCCTCCAGGCGGGCGGCGGCGTCGAGGTCGATCTCATCCTCGGATGCCTCGACCAGGTAGTGAGCGCTCTCGGCTTGGACCGCGATTAGCGCGAGGGAGTGCCCGATGATGTCATGAACGTCGCGGGCGATGTCCTCCCGCTGCGCCGCGACCGCCAACTGCACCTGCTGCACGACCCGGGCCTCCTGAACCTCGACGAGCATCCTCCGCTGGGCCACGTACCGGCCGCCGCCCCAAACCAGCAGCGCCATGCCAAACATCCCGCACGCTGCTATCGCGAAGTCCGTGAGCAGCGAAGACCCGCGCACCTTGCCGACCTCGTCGAGGACGGTGACTACGGCCCCCAGCATCGTCCCGACCGCGGCCGCGCCGGCCCAAACCCGCCGGAGTCTGCCTAGTCCGAGGGCCGCCACGAAGTACAGCGCTACCAAGTGCGGGGCGTTTACCGGCCCCGGCTGAATCCGAAACGCGAGTTGCACCACCGCCAGCAGCATGAGCCACCCGAAGACGACGTCCGGCGCCCGGCGGCACCACCACACCGGTACCAGCAGCGCCACTGCCCAAAGCACACCGACGAGCGGTCCGGCGTCGGCGATCGCGCCCGCGAAGGTCACGACGCTAAGCAACGCGAACAGCAGCAGGTCTAGCGCGCGAAGCTTCACGGGCCAATCTTCGCCGCCCAGTCCTCTACCTTCAACAATTCGTCAACGGCTGCACGTGAGGTTATCGAGTGCCAGCAGCCGGTCGACCGTCTCCTCGTCCAGGAGGCCGCGCTCCAAGACGATGTCCCGGACCGACCGGCCCGTCTTCACCGCTTCGCGGCCGACCTCATCGCCGGCCCGGTGGCCGATGTAGTCGTTTAGGATCGTCACCACCGAGATCGAGTTGTGGACGTAACGTTCGCACACGTCCTGGTTGGCGGTGATGCCGTCGACGCAGCGGGTTCTCAGCACTTCGCAGCCGGAGGTCAGCAGCCGCAGCGACTCGACGCACGCCTGCGCGATCACCGGCTCCATCGCATTTAGTTGCAGTTGTCCGGCCTCAGCACCAAGTCCGACGGTGACGTCATTGCCACGGACCTTGAACGTGATTTGGTTCACGACCTCCGGGACGACGGGATTGACCTTCGCCGGCATGATCGAGCTGCCAGCCTGAAGCGCCGGCAGGTTGATCTCGTTCAGCCCTGCACGCGGCCCCGAGGACAACAGTCGCAGATCGTTGCAAACCTTCGACAGCTTGCACGCCAGGCGCTTGCAGGTGGCGTGGGCCAGGACGTAGGCGCCGGTGTCGCTGGTCGCCTCGATCAGGTCGGGGGCCGCGACACCGGCGGTGCGCGACCGCCAGCTCGCGGTACCCGGGCGGCGTGTTCAGCCCGGTGCCGATCGCCGTCGCTCCCAGATTCACCTCGAGCAACAGCGTCCGGGCGTACTCGATGTGCCGGATCTCCTCAGCGAGGGTGACCCCGAACGCAGTGAACTCCTGCCCGAGGGTCATCGGTACCGCGTCCTGCAGCTGCGTTCGGCCCAGCTTGACGATGTGCGCGAACTCGGTGCCCTTGGCCTCGAACGCATCCGCCAGCGACTGCACTGCGGTGGCGAGCCGCGCGAACAGGGCGTCGAGCGCGAGGCGAAACCCCGTCGGATAGGCGTCGTTGGTGGACTGGCTGCGGTTGACGTGGTCGTTGGGATCGACGACGTCGTAGCGGCCTTTTTCCAGCCCCAGCTGTTCGAGCGCGAGGTTGGCCAGGACCTCGTTCGTGTTCATATTCATCGACGTCCCCGCGCCGCCCTGGAACACGTCGATCGGGAACTGGTCTAGGCAGCGGCCCTGTTCCAGAACCTCATCGCAGGCGGCGAGGATCGCCTGACCCACCTTCGGCGGCAGCGCCCCGAGCTGCACGTTCGCGAGCGTCGCCGCCTTTTTCACTAGGACCATGCCGCGGATCAGTTCCGGAACGGAACTGACGAGGATTCCTGAGATCGGGAAGTTCTCGACGGCCCGGAGTGTGTGAATGCCGTACCAGGCGTCGTCGGGGACCTCGCGGGAGCCAAGAAGATCGGTCTCGGTGCGCGCCATCGCTGTCCTCCGTAGGGGTTTGGGACCAAGGTATCCCAGAGTCGGGGTTGGTGGGCGATTGTCGGGGCGAAAAGATAGGGTGGGTTCCGTGACCAAGAGTGTTTTCATCGCCGCATCGGAGCGTCAGGTCAACAAGAGCGCCATCGCGCTGGGTGTTGTCGAGCTGTTCGCTCGCCAGGTTAAGTCCGTCGGGTTCTTCCGCCCGCTCGTGCCGTCGCTGACGGCTGACCCCATCGCCACAGCGCTGATCGCCAGTGGCATCATCTCGTCGCGCCAAGAGCTGGAGGCCTCCGTCGGCGTCACCCACGACGACTGGGCCGCCGACCCCGCCGCCGCGCTGGATGTCATCGTCTCCAAGTACACGGCACTCGCCGAACGCTGCGACGCGCTGGTCGTGATCGGCACCGACTTCGACGACCTGACCGCTGGCACCGAGCTCGACGCGAACTCGGAGATCGCCGCGAACCTAAACACCCCGGTCATCTACGTGTGCCGCGCCGCTAACCGCTCCCCTGCCATCCTGCAGCGCATGGCCGAGGAGGCCCTCGAAGTCTTCGAGGCGCGGGACAACCAGATCGTAGGCATCGTCGCCACCCGCGCCGACGCCGCGCACGTCGACGAGTTCAAGACGGCGCTCAGCAAGGTTCGCGATGTCGAGGTCAATGTCATCCCGCACGAGCCGCTGCTCGCCGCCCCGACGGTGCAGGCCCAGTTCGACGCGGTCGGCGCCGAGCTGTGGCGCGGCAAGGCCGATTTCCTGACCAAGGAGTCCCTCCAAACCATCGTCGGCGCGATGACCCTCCCCCACGTCCTGCAGCGCCTCCCCCGCCAGGCGACCGTCATCATGCCGGCCGACCGCCTCGACCTCCTCCCGCCGCTCGTGATGGCGCACCGCTCGTCGACTTATGGACCGCTCGCCGGCATCATCCTGACCGGCGGCTTCGACATCCCCGAGGAGGTCGTCAACCTGCTCGGCACCGCGGAGGTCGACCTGCCAATCGGCCGCACCCAACTGGATACGTTCAGCACCGCCTCCCGCCTGCAGCGGGTCCAGGGCATCTCAACATCGACGCCCCGCAAGATCGAGGTCGCACGGGCCCTGTTCGACCACAACGTCGACGAGGACGCCCTCCTGAAGGCCATCAACCTGACCACTTCCGACATCCGCACCCCAACGATGTTCGAGCACCAGTTGATGCAGATGGCCCGGAAGAACGTCAAGAAGATCGTGCTACCGGAGTCCAGCGACGACCGCATCCTCCGCGCCGCCGACGTCGTCCTGCACCGTCGCGTCGCGGAGGTGATCCTTCTCGGCGACCCGGGCGTCATCTCCCGCCGAGCCGCCGAGCTGGGCCTCAACCTGTCGAAGGCGGAGTTGGTCGACCCCACCGACCCGGAGCTCGTCGAGCGCTTCGCCGAGGAGTACGCGAAGCTACGCGCCCACAAGGGCGTCACCATCGAACAGGCGCGCGAGAAGCTCACCGACCTGTCTTACTTCGGCACGATGATGGTGCACCTCGGCATGGCCGACGGCATGGTCTCCGGCGCCGTCAACACCACCGCCAACACGATCCGTCCGTCGTTGGAGTTCGTTAAGACCAAGCCGGGCGTCTCCGTCGTCTCCGGTTCGTTCCTGATGGCCATGTCCAGCCGCGTCGTCGTCTACGCCGACTGCGCCGTCAACCCGAACCCGACGGCCGCGCAGCTCGCCGACATCGCGATCTCCTCCGCCGAGACCGCCGTCAGCTTCGGCATTGAGCCGCGCGTGGCGATGCTGTCTTACTCGACGGGCGATTCCGGTTCTGGCGCCGACGTCGACCTGGTCCGCGAGGCCACTCAGATCGTCAAGGAGAAGGCCCCCGAGTTGAAGGTCGAGGGTCCGATCCAGTTCGACGCCGCCGTCGACTCGGTCGTCGCGGCCAAGAAGATGCCAGGCTCGGAGGTCGCGGGCAAGGCCACGGTGTTCATCTTCCCCGACCTGAACACCGGCAACAACACTTACAAGGCGGTCCAGCGCACCTCCGGCGCGGTTGCCGTCGGCCCGGTCCTGCAGGGCCTCCGCAAGCCCGTCAACGACCTGTCCCGCGGGGCGCTCGTAGACGACATCGTCTCCACTATCACCATCACGGCCATTCAGGCCCAGACCAACTGATCGAAGAAGGAACCCGGAAGTGTCGAAGCACATCCTGCTGCTCAACTGCGGCTCGTCGTCCATGAAGTACCAGCTGTTCGACCCGGAGGCCGGCGGCCCCTTGGCGGTCGGGCTCGTGGAGCGGATCGGGCAGGATCAGGGCAAGCTGAAGCACGAGGTCGGTGACGAGGAGTTCGTCGTCGAACAGGGTTTCAAGGACCACACCGCCGCGTTCGCGGCGGTCGTGGCGGCGTTCGAGAAGCACGGCCCATCGCTGGAGAACGTCCAGGCGGTCGGCCACCGCACCGTCCACGGCGGATCGACCTTCCGGGAGTCGACGATCATCAACGACGAGGTCATCGCGAAGCTCGTCGAATTGTCTGACCTCGCGCCCCTGCACAATCCGCCCGGCATCGCCGGCATCGAGGCGGCGATGAGCCTGCTGCCAAACGTCCCGCACGTCGGCATCTTCGACACGGCGTTCTTCTCGTCGCTACCGGAGGAGTCGTACACGTACGCGATCCCGAAGGAGCTGACCAGCAAGCTCGGCCTGCGTCGCTACGGCTTCCACGGCACCTCCCACGGCTACGTGTCGAAGGAGGCCGCGAAGGTCCTCGGCCAGCCGATCGAGGAGCTGAAGCTAATCGTCTGCCACCTAGGCAACGGCGCATCGATCTCCGCGATTGACGGCGGGGTCGCGGTCGACACGTCGATGGGCCTCACCCCGCTCGAAGGCCTCGTGATGGGAACCCGCTCCGGCGACATCGACCCGGGCGTCTTCAAGTTCCTCTCCCAGCACGGCTACTCCGTCGACGACGTCGACGCCCTGCTCAACAAGCAGTCCGGCATGCTCGGCCTGTGCGGATTCACCGACATGCGCGACGTCGAGGCCAAGGCCGAGGCGGGTGACGCAGACGCGGTGCGCGCGATGGGCGTCTACACCCACCGCCTGATCTCGTACATCGGCGCCTACATGGCGGTCCTCGGCGGCGTCGACGCGGTGATCTTCACCGCCGGCATCGGCGAGAACTCGTCGTATGTGCGCGGCGCGGCGCTCGACCGACTGAAAGGTCTCGGCTTCCACCTCGATAAGGAGGCCAACAAGATCCGCAGCAAGGAGCCCCGCGTGATCTCCACCCCCGACTCGCCGGTGAAGATCCTCGTGGTACCCACCAACGAGGAACTCGCGATGGCCCAGGACACCCTCCGCGTCATCGGCGCCTGATATACCCGATACAGCAGTGGTGCGGCAACCCGAGGGCGGGAGCACCAACTTTTTTTAGTAGGTGCGGGGGGTGGACCGGGGGAGCGGAGCG
>CAMCJC010000063.1 GCA_945875065.1 uncultured Propionibacteriaceae bacterium
CGCCGGCCGGCCGGTCGACGAGCGGTCCTGTGATGACGGCACCGGACAGCCCGCTGTCGAGCAGGGTACGACGCAGCGCCTCCGGGTCGTCGACGCTCTTGACGGCGGTGGCGACGTACCCGAAGGCGGTGGGGGTCCAGTCTGCTTCGAGGGGGAGCTCGGCTTCCTGTTGGCTGAGGGCGACGACTCGGGCTCGCATGATCCGCCAGCCTAACGGTTTAGCCGGCCACGAGAGTGACCTTGATCTCCTCGGTGGTGCCGCCGCGTAGGACTTTCAAGGTGACTTCCTGACCGACTTCGCAGTTGCGGATCAGCGCGATCAGCGACTCTGAGTTGGTGACGGGGGTGTCACCGACGGCGGTGATGAGGTCGTCGGACTTGAGACCGACTTGCTCAGCGGGGGAACCGGAGGTCACCGTCTTGATCTTGGCGCCGAGCTGGGTTCCGGATTCGCCGTCCTGCGTGGTCACGCCCAGCTTGGCGTGCTGGGCGCTACCGTCCTTGATGAGTTGCTCGGCGATACTCTTGGCCTGGTTGACGGGGATCGCGAAGCCGATGCCGATGTTGCCGGGCTGGCTGCCCGAGGCGCTCGATGGCAGCGACGCGATTGAACTGGTGATGCCGATCAGCTTGCCCGAGGCGTCGACTAGTGCACCGCCGGAGTTGCCGGGGTTGATGGCCGCGTTGGTCTGGATCGCGGAGGTGACGACGTTTCCGTTGCTGGAGTCGCGCTGGTTGCTCTGCCCAGTCTGCGGGTCGATGGCCTCGGTGGTCACGGGACGGTTCAAGGCGGAGATGATGCCGGTGGTGACGGTGTCGGACAGCCCCAGAGGGTTGCCTATAACCATCACGTTTTGCCCGACCTTCAGCGTTGAAGCGTCACCCCAGTCGATGGTTTTGAGATTCGACGGCGGATTGGTGAGCTTGATGACGGCTAGATCGGTCGTCGGGTCGGTGCCGACGATCTTCGCCGGGTAGCTCTGCGATCCGATGCCGACGGCGATTTTTGCGCCTTCCCCACCGCCTGAGACCACGTGGTTGTTGGTGACGATGTTGCCCTCGGTATCGATTATGACGCCGGAGCCTTGACCGTTGCCGGCGTTTCCGGAGACCTGGATCGCAACTACGGCGTCTTTGACGGCCTCAGCGGTGGTCGCCCAGTTGGGGTTGTCGGCGGACGCCTGGACGACGGTGGTGGAGTTGCCGTTCGCGGTGTCGGTCGCGGTGTGAGAGCGCTGGGCAGTCAGATAGTGGTTGGCAACCGCACCCACGCCGCCTCCGAGGCCCGCGCCCAGCAAGGCGACCGTGACCAACGCCGCCGCACCGAAACGGGCGCGCTTTTGGGCCGGGGGGACAGGCTGAGGCTGAGTCATGATCGGCTGCTGGGAGCCGGGGATGGGCATGACTGGCTGCTGCCGGGGGGCTGGCTGCTGAGGTGCCTGTGGCGGGGGCCACGGAGCCTGACTGTACGAGTTTCCTGACGCACCGCCCGGGGTAAAGGAGGGACGCTGCGGGGTGTTGTCGGTCATTTCCTTTGCTCCTTACTGTTGCGACCTGACTAGCTAATCGCTGTTTCCTGTGAGCTTCCTGTGTGTCCCTAGAGCGGTTCCTGTGGGTTGCCTAGAGGCGCGTCAACGTGAGCGTGAAGTGGCGGTTTTGGGCTACGACCTCGGTCTTACCCACCCTGGATACCAGCTCTCGCCGCCAGGGCAAATGGGAGTTGAACACGCACCACAGCTGCCCGCCGGGCCGCAGCACCCGGGCGGCGTCGTCGAACATCGCGAGTGTCGGTTCGGATTCCTTGGCGATGCCCTGGTGGAACGGCGGATTGGTGGCGATGACGTCGAAGCTGGCATCGGCGTAGCCGGCGAGGCCGTCTGCCCAAGAGACCGCGACCTTTAGCCCGTTCGCTTCGGCCGTGGCGCGTGTCGCCTCGACGGCGGCCCAGGAGACGTCGACGGCGGATGTCGTCAGCCCAGCCTGCGCCAGGGTCGCGGCGATGACGCCGTTACCGCAGCCGAGATCGAGGGCGGTGTCGCCTTCGGGCTTGAGGTGCTCCAACAGCAGCCGGGTGCCGGCATCGACGCGGTTGCCGTCGAACGTGTCGCCATGCGCGGCGAGAACTAGGCCCACCTCGTCGCGGCGACGCAGCTTCGGCCAGGGATTCTCGAGGCCGTTTGGTCCCCAGGCCCGCAGGACACGGCACTTGGCACGGCCCAGCGACGCGTTGACGGCGGTGAAGTGCCGGCCCAGGACTTCATTCATCGACCGGTTCATGTGGCGGATGCGTGCGCCGCTCAGGAATGTGAGTTCCGTGTCGCCTTGAATCCAGCAGCAGTGCTCGTCGAGCGCGGCCAGGGATTTTGGCAGGTGCCCCCAAGCCAGCCGCACCCCGCCGAGTTCGCTGGGATGGGCGACCAGGAGGTCGCGGCGGACCTGCTGGGCGTCGCGGATGTCGTCGCAGAAGACACGGACGTCGTCGCTGCGCTCGCAGGCGGCTTCAGCTAGGCCGGGAGCGTTGATGACGGCGATGGCCGCCGCCGCGGGCGGGGACTCGTCGAGGATGAGGGGGTCTACTGGATGCAGCACCGTCGCATCGTCTCACAAGCTCCTGACAGTTCTCGGTAAACCGAGTGTCATTGAGGGTTCCTTCCGGGCCTGTGACCTGTCAGGCTAAGCCCCATGAATCAGAACCTCCGCGAGTTCATCGACAAGGTGCGCGACGACGGCTACACCGTTGGAGACGTCCACGGCGAGGACCAGTACCTGATCGACCCACTGGGGGCAGCCGTAGAAACCTGGCGCGACAAGTACCCTTACGAAGAGTTGCTGAGCCGCGAGGAATACGAGTTGGAGAAACGGCAGCTCCAGATCGAGTTGCTGAAGTTCCAGTATTCGACGCAGGACAACGGCACGAAGCACATCATCTTGTTCGAGGGGCGTGACGCCGCCGGCAAGGGCGGGGCGATCAAGCGGTTCACGGAGCACCTGAACCCGCGAGGCGCCCGCGTCGTCGCGTTGAACAAGCCGACGGAGACCGAACGCGGCCAGTGGTACTTCCAGCGCTACGTGGAGCACCTGCCGACCGCCGGGGAGATCGTGCTGTTCGACCGGTCGTGGTACAACCGCGCCGGCGTCGAGCGCGTGATGGGCTTCTGCACCGACGAGGAATACCAGACCTTCATGCGGCAGGCGCCGGCGTTCGAGCGGATGCTGATCGAGTCCGGCATCACGGTTACCAAGCTGTGGTTTTCGGTAACGCAGCGGGAGCAGCGCACCCGGTTCGCGATCCGGCAGCTCGACCCGGTGCGGCGGTGGAAGCTATCCCCGATGGACCTGGAGTCGCTAGATCGGTGGGAGGACTACACGGCCGCCAAGACGGCGATGCTGAAGCAGACCGACACGGAGATCGCGCCGTGGTACCGCATCAAGTCGAACGACAAGAAACGCGCCCGCCTCAACGCGATGCGCCTGTTCCTCGACATCCACGACTACGACGACAAGGACCCGTCGGTCATCAAGCCCACCGACCCGCTCATCGTCCAGCGGGGCCGCAAGAAATGGGCGAACAAGAACGCCGACGGCGAGATCATCCAGCCCGAGGAGAACGAGGACTGATCCCGCCGTCGACGCTGGGTCAGGCCAGACGCAGGTCCTTGGCCTTGACGGCTGCGACCTCCTCAGGGGTCGGAGCGTAGGCGCCGGCGTGCTGAACCGTCAGACCCGACGTGATCGTCGCCCGATGTAGAGCCGGCATGACGTCGTCCCAGCCGGCGGAGCGGAGCCGGGTCTTCGCCTCGCGGCCGCCGAGCAGGTTGGCGTCGAGCAGGCCCGAGATGAGGCCGCCCATGAACGAGTCGCCGGCGCCGACGGTGTCGACGACATCCGTGGTGAGCGGGTCGATCACCAGCATGTCGCGCTCGGAGGCGAGCTTGACGTAGATGCCCCACGGGCCGCGGGTGACGACGACCAGGCTCGGGCCGAGCTTCAGCCACTGCCGCATGACCTCCTCGACGGGGGTGTCCTTGCCGTAGAGCCACTCGAGATCCTCGTCGGAGACCTTGACGACATCGGCTAGCGCAACGAGCTCCTCGACTCGACCGCGCGACTTGTCGGGGGACTCCATGATGGCCGGACGGGCGTTGGGGTCGTAGGAGACGGTGCCGACCTGAGACATTGCGCGGGCCGCCTCCAGGACCTGGGTGCCGCCGGGCTCAAGGGTCGCCGCGAGGCTGCCAGTGTGTAGGTGGACGATCGCGTCCGGGTCGGGCAGCGGCGGTACCTCCCACGACAGATCGAACTCGTATTCGGCACTGCCGGCCTCGTTGAGGCGGGCGTACGCGAGCGACGTCTTGGCGGCGCCGTCGCTGCCGGGCACGACCCCGACGCCGTGGTCGGCGGCGTAGCCCTCGATCAGCTTGCCGTGGTCGTCGCGCCCCCACCAGGCCCCGATCAGGGCGGGCCGGCCGAGGCTAGTGATGACGCAGGCGACGTTGAGGGGGCTGCCGCCGACGTGTTCACTCGTAGTGTCGTCGCGGATGACGACGTCGATGAGCGCCTCGCCGAGGCAGAGGACGGGCTTTGGGTGACTCATGGGGACCTCCTTGTCGGTCGGCTACTTGTTGAGGCCGAGCTTGTCTTCCATCTCCTCGAGTGGGATGCCCTTGGTTTCGGGCATCTTAGTCAGCACCCAGACGAGCTGGCCGAACATGCAGACCAGGAAGATGGAGAACGCCCAGCCGCCGCCCCAAGCGCCGATGATCGGCGGGAACGCGTAGGTCGTGATCGCGGCGAATACCCAGTGGGTCAGGGAGCCGAGGGATTGACCGAGGCCGCGAACGCGCGTCGGGAAGATCTCGGAGATGAACACCCAGATCACCGACCCTTGACCGAAGGCGTGCGCCGCGATGAACACCAGGAGACCGATCAGCACCAGCGTCGACGAAGTCGAGTTGAAGTGACCTTGGAACATGAACATGACGGCGGTCAGGAAGCCCATCGAGACCAGGTAGCCGATGGAGCCGACGATCATGAGGGAACGACGACCGATGCGGTCGATGACGGTCAGGGCGGCCATGGTCGCGATCAGGTTCATCAGGCCGACGGCGACGGACATGAGCAGGGCCGCGTTGTCGTCGGCGCCCGCCTGCTTCATGACCTCGGGTGCGTAGTACAGGATCGCGTTGATGCCGGAGAGCTGGTTGAACATGGCGATGAAGAACGCCAAGGCGATGACCTTGAAGTAGCGGCGCGTGAAGAACTGGCTCAAGGTGGCCTGCGACCCGGCGGCGGCGAGCTGGTCGCGAATCTCTTGGATCTGCTCGTCGGACTCCTCGACGGTGTTGCAGAGGCGACGGCTGATATCGATCGCTTCCTCCTCGCGGCCCTTGGCCATGAGCCAGCGTGGCGTTTCGGGAACCGCCACCAGGAACATGAGGAACAGCACCGATGGGACGACCATCACTCCGAGCATCCAACGCCAGGCGATCTGCGGGTCATGAACGAGCTGAGCGACGATGTAGTTCGACAGGTAGGCCACCAGGATGCCGAGGACGATGTTGAACTGGACGAGGCCGACGAGGCGGCCGCGGACCTTAGCCGGGGCGATCTCCGCGGTGTAGATCGGTGCGCACACCGAGGACAGGCCGACGCCGACGCCGCCGACGAACCGGAAGATCATGAGCACCAGATGGCTGGGTGCCAGGCCTGTTCCGAGGGCCCCGAGTACGTACAGGATGCCGATGAAGAACAGCAGCTTGCGGCGGCCGAAGTAGTCGGCGGAGCGGCCGCCGATGAGCGCTCCGACGATGGTGCCGACGGTGGCGATGGCAACGGTGGCGCCGAGGCCCCCGTCGTCGAGGTTGAATTGGACTTTGAGCGCGGCGTTGGCCCCGGAGATGACGGCGGTGTCGAAACCGAAGATCAGGCCGCCAATGGCGGCGACAATGGCGCTGCGGATGACGAGCGGGCTCGCCTTGGCGGAGGCTTGTGCGCTGTTGGACATCGCGACTCCTTAGCTCTTGAGGTGGACGGAAGCAGGTACAGCGATACGGGCGGCCGGAGTACCACTTTGTTCCGGTCGTTCGGCGACGAACCTGCGTCGCTGGGAAGCGTAGTCCGGATGACGTGGCCCTGGGCGAGATGACGAAAAGATCCCCCATTCTGAGACACGACTAGGGCTTTTGGATCGCTCTAATCGGTCCTGACTAGGGGAGTTTACCTTTGGCCAATCGTTGGGGTCGGATGGTATCGCGGGAAGCCCTTCCGCCTCGGCTATGGGTGAACTCCCTCTTGGTAGACTTGAAGGGCTGTTCAGGAGGGGGGTCGGGAAGTGTCGCCCCATGAGGTTTATGTAGCGACCGGATAAACCCTGCCCTGACAAGGGGTGATGCTTATCGGGTGCCTGTGTCTGGTATGCCCCTCCAGGTCAACACGGGGTTCACCGGGTCTGTGAGTCGGTCTTCTGTGCTATTTGAAGGCCGGCCGAATCTCACTCTCTCCAGGAGGAATATTCAAGTGTGACCATTTGAGGAGCGTTGCCCCTTGTCGAGGCGGGGTCTACCCAGTCCCTGAATAAGCTTCCATGGGTGACTTCGTCTATGGATGAGACTGAATCTCATCTTTCGTTAAGCTGTCCAGTACGCTTTGATTGGCCAAAGGTAAACTTCCCTTGTCGGAGGCGCTTTGACCGCTCCAAACGCCTTCGTTTTGTCGCGTAGCGAGAGCTTTGCCTCCCTAACCCCTAGTGTCGCGTCGCATCGTCCGCTAGACTTTATCTATCTGGGAAGCGTCACACCTCATCTATCTGGGAAGCGTCACACCTCGACACCGGTCGCGTCGAGAGCAGGTGTCTGATTCGTTCCGGCCGGGATTCCCGCAGACCTTGAAGGAGTCACCATGTATGACGAATTGACCCGGGATCTGATGGATCTCAATTCCTACCAAGCCGGCACCTCGAAGACGTTCGCCGCTAATGCGGCAGCGAAGTGTTGCTGCAGTTCGAAGTTCTGCTGTTGCACTTCCAAGATCTGTTGCTGCAGTTGCTGCTGCTGGTAACCGTCGGCGGGAGACCGCTCTCGCCGTCCATGGTTCCCACAACACTCTCACCCCTCATGCCGTTTACTGATCGCACGACTGACGGAGACGCTTGTGTCTGACACCACCGCCCCGATGGCTGAGACCTCCCTCCCGGAGTTCCCGCAGATTGCTCCATGGTATGAATACGCGGTTGAACGAGACCGTGTCACTCTTCGACACGGGGACGGGGCGGTGGTGTTCCAAGGCCGGGCCGCCTCTGATTTCTTGCCCACTTTGTTCGACTGGCTCGACGGGCGACACACAGTGGACGAGGTCAGTCAGATCATCGGCCCCGTGGTGCGGCCGGCCTTGGATAACGCCTTGAGTCAGCTCGCTCAACACGGCCTGCTGGTCCAGGGGCCTGGGCCGGACGCGCCGGGGAACCTGTGGCGTGAACGCACCGCCACTGCCCTGTCCGAGGCTACCGCCAACTCGATCAGCCCAGCTGACGTCGCCCAGTTGCTATCCCGGACCCATGCGACCGTCATCGGTGACGGGGCCGTGGCGACCGAGATCACTCGCCTGTTCACCCGCTCAGGCGTATCCACGGTGCGAGCTGTCGGGGAAGACGAGGCCGTGGCCAAATTGGATCGCGCTGACCTTCCTGCCGATTCGCAGCACCTGGTGGTCGTCGCTCCAGCACTCACCCACGCGCAGGTTCTCGGAGATGTGAACCGATGGGCCTTGCGTTCCGAGGTGCCGTGGACCCAGGTTTTGCCTTACGACGGCACGTACGCCGTCGTCGGCCCCACTTTCCTCCCCACCGAAACGGGCTGCTATCACTGCTTCCGGCTCCGGCGACGCTCCCAACTTGACTTCCTTCCGGAACAGCGCGCCCTTGATGCCGCTGCGGACGCCGGTCTTGTGCGCGCCACCTCAGCATGGAGCGGGGCCGGGCAGGACGCTGCGATCGCGGGTCTCGCACTCCACCTCGTGCTGTGGTCCGTGCTGCCCGCGACGCTTGCCGCTCGGCCACTCGCAGGCCGCTCCTATACGCTGGGCTGGGGGGCAACCGGGATGTCGCTGACCGAGCACCGACTGTTCCGCGTTCCCCGCTGTCGCGACTGCAGTCGGGTGCGTGATTTGGGCATCCCGCAGCCGTGGTTCGAGATCGGTGCCGTGGTCGAGACCAGTTCCGCCCCGCGCCGACGCCCGGTCGGTGCAGATGGTGTAACTGCGGCGGTGCCTGTGACTCGGCCAACCATGCCAGTACGCGGTCGTCCGCCCCGGCCCCGCCCCTGGCCGTGAAGCACGCCGGGAGCGAAGCATGAGGGTGCTCGCTGAGCAGGATGTGACGACTCGCCGCGCGGCGCTTCTCAGTGGCCCCTGGGATGATCGTGGGCCATCCCGTAGAGTGCTCGAAGAACTCGCCTCCCCGTTCCTCGGTGTCGCTACGGACATCGTTGAACTCACGTATGACGCTGACGACGTGCGCAGCTTCTACGTGGGGGCTGGTGCTTCCGATGCGAACGAGACACTCGGCCACCCGGCTAACAGCGCCAACGGAGGGGGCTCGTTCGACCGCATCCAGGCGCGCGCGTCTGGCATCGGTGAGACTGTGGAGCGATACAGCGCCGCCTACCTGCCTACTGATCGCCTCGTTGAGGCCACGTTCGAGGAACTCACTACGCCCGCCGTCGACCCGACAGATATGGCGTTGTTCTCGGCCGGGCAGTATGCCGATCCGGAGTTCCGGTTCGCGCCGTTCACCCGCGACACCCGGACTCGCTGGGTCGACGGGGTCGATCTCATCCGGGCGGCCCCGGCGCTGGTCCCGGCCCAGGTTGTCTTCCTCAACAGTCGGCGAAATCACGGCGAGCCTGCGTTGACCTATTCGACGTCCAATGGGTTGGCGTGCGGTCCGAACCGGCGTGAGGCGATCGTGAGCGGTCTCTTGGAACTCGTTGAGCGCGACGCTCTCATGGTCACCTGGCATGCAGGCCTGTCGATGCCCCTAATCGACATCTCCGCCGATCCCGAGCTCGACCGCTTGTGTCGTCGCCACTTCGCTCCGACCGGCATTAGCTATGCTGCTGTCGACCTCACGGAACACCTTGGGATCCCAACCGCCATCGGGATTGTCCGCAACCTGCACTCCGACATCGGGGCTCTGGCGTTGGGTGCCGCTGCGCGGCCCACCCTAGCCGAGGCCGCTGTCGAGGCGCTCCTTGAGGCGTTCCAGACCCGCACTTGGTGCAAAGCCCAGCAGCGCATCGTGGATCGGGTTCCCGACCACGTGCCCTATGCGACCGCGATCATCGGGTTCGATGACCACGTCCGGTACTACGGGGAGCGAGACCGGGCTGCTCTGGCCTCGTTCCTTTGGGCTTCCGAGGACCGGGTGGATCCACGCACCGCCCCGGCTCTGCCTTCCTCGACGCCCGCCCAACTCATTGAGGCGGTGTTGGATCGATTGACGGCCCAAGGTGTCGATGCGTACGCCGTCGACGTGACCTCGCCCGACATTGTCGAGGCAGGGCTCTCAGTCGTGAAGACTTACTCCCCTCAGCTTCAACCGCTCGATGCGGGGTGGAACCGACGATTCCTCGGGGGGCGCCGCATCTACGAGCGACCCCTCGCCCTGGGCCGCGCCGATCGAGTGTTGGGCCCGGACGACCTGACACCGTTCCCCCATCCATTCCCCTGAGGAGGATCGATCGTGCAGACTCCCAACATCACAGACGTGATCTTCGGTGGCCCCGAGCCGCCGCTCCTCGATCCGGCCGAGGATTTTGTCGAAGCTAGTAAACTGCACCGACACCTCGGACCCATGGAGGTCCCCGGCGTCTATATGCTCGAGTCCTCCCCGTGGCTCGTGGAGGGGACGTCCCGCGCGGGCAAGAGGCTCGAGCATCGGCCGAGTTTCCCGCTGCCTGACCCCGGGGCGTACCGGGACCGTATCACGCTTGGGGAGGCCTTCATCTCCCGTCGCACCCCCACGGGCGGATTTGCTGCGGGCACGCCTGCGTCCGACGTCGAACTCTCGTGGTGGTGCTGGGCCGCCGACGGCTACGTCGGACACGTCAGCGCTTTCCACACCGGACACACCGCTCCATCGAGCGGTGCGCTGCGCCCCCGGGACCTTTACGTCAGCCTCCGGGATGGCGTCGGGCCGGGAGCTGGCCTGTATTACTATGAGCCACAGGCGCACACACTTTTCCGGGTGGGCGCTGCCACCCCGAAGGATCTCGGTTCCGCGACGCCGCAGGAGAAACCGTTTGAGAATGCCGACGCCGTTTTCGTGATCTCCGCGTTCCCGCTGCGCTCTCGGTTCAAGTACGGGATCCGTGCCACGCGGTTCGCCCTGATGGAGGCGGGCCACGTCGCTCAAAACCTCTTGCTCGGTGTCCTCGCCACTGG
>CAMCJC010000064.1 GCA_945875065.1 uncultured Propionibacteriaceae bacterium
TTCGAGGCCGGCGAGAAGTCTAAGGACGACGCCGCCCGCGAGGCTCTCGCAAAGCAGTACGCCGCCTTCGGGGATTTCTTCGTCTCCAACGGCTTCGGCGTCGTGCACCGCAAGGAAGCCAGCGTCTACGACATCGCCAAGCTGCTGCCGTCGGCCGCCGGTTCTCTCGTCAAGGCCGAGATCGACGTCCTCGAAGGACTCACTAAGGACCCGAAGCGCCCGTTCGTCGTGGTGCTGGGCGGTGCGAAGGTAGCCGACAAGCTCGCGGTCATCGACAACCTCCTCAAGGTCGCCGATACTCTCGTCATCGGGGGCGGCATGCTGTTCACCTTCCTCAAGGCCCAAGGCTTGAGCGTCGGCGATTCCCTCGTCGACGACGAGTCCCTCGATGCGTGCAAGCAGTACCTGGAGCAGGCGAAGGCTACTGGCAAGAAGATCCTGCTGCCGATCGACATTCGCGTCGCTTCCGATGTCGACTTCAAAGCCCGCACCGTCGGCGAGGTCGACGTCGTGCCCGCCAACGCCATCCCGGCCGGCAAGATGGGTCTCGACATCGGCCCCGCATCCGAGGAGCTGTTCGCCGGCGTCATCGCCGAGGCGAAGTCGGTGTTCTGGAACGGTCCGATGGGCGTGTTTGAAATCAAGGGCCTGGAATCCGGTACCCGCGCGATCGCCGAGGCGCTCACGAAGGTCGACGGCATGAGCGTCGTCGGCGGCGGTGACTCCGCCTCCGCGGTGCGGGTCCTCGGGTTCGCCGAGGACGCTTTCGGCCACATCTCCACCGGCGGCGGTGCGTCGTTGGAGCTCATGGAAGGTAAGGTCCTGCCCGGTATCGATGTTCTTAAGGAGAACTGACATGACACGCAAGCCGATCATGGCCGGCAACTGGAAAATGAACCTGAACCATATCGAGGCCACTGGGCTGGTGCAGAAGCTCGCCTGGACCCTTGCCGACAAGGAGTACGACGGTTCGGGCGTCGACTGCGTGGTCATCCCCCCGTTCACCGACCTCCGCACGGTCCAGACCCTCATCGACGGCGACAAGTTTCCGCTCGGCCTCGGCGCTCAGAACGTGTCCGATCAGGATCCTGGGGCCTACACCGGTGAGATTGCCGCCGATATGCTCGCCCGCCTCGGCGTGAGCTACGTCGTTGTCGGCCACTCGGAGCGCCGCCAGTACTTCGGGGAAACAGACGCGGTCATCAACGCGAAGGCCGGTAAGGTGCTGGAGCACGGCATGACGCCGATCATCTGCTGCGGCGAAGGTCTGGAGATCCGCAAGGAAGGCCGGCACGTCGACTACACCCTCGAGCAGGTGCGCGGCTGCCTCGCCGGCCTGACGGCCGAGCAGGTCGCGGGCCTCGTCATCGCCTACGAGCCCGTCTGGGCGATTGGCACCGGCGAAGTCGCGACGCCCGAGGATGCCCAGGAGGTGTGCGGTGCCATCCGGCAGGAGGTCGCGAAGCTGTACGACCAGGCCACCGCCGAGGCTGTTCGGATCCAGTACGGCGGTTCGGTCAAGGCCTCCAACGTGGCCGAGATCATGGCCCAGCCCGACGTCGACGGCGCGCTTGTCGGCGGTGCCAGCCTGAAGGCGGAGGAATTCGCTGCGATTGTGTTGTTCGGCTGATCCGAAGCTGACGGAAGGGGGCGCTTGATGGCGCCCCCTTCGTCGTATCTTGGGCTCGCGCGCAATGTGGTGTTTCGCTAAGGCTCGGTTAAACTACACGGCGTGCTTGTCCCTCTCGTCACCTGGCCGATCGTGACGCTCTCGATCATCCTGATCATCCTGAGCACCCTTCTGGCCTTGTCCATCCTCCTCCACAAGGGCCGTGGCGGCGGCATGTCGGACCTCTTCGGCGGCGGCATGTCCTCGTCGATGGGCGGCGTCTCGACGGCGGAGCGGAGGCTCGACCGGATCACCCTGGTGCTCACCCTGATCTGGGTGTTGACCGTCATCGGGCTGCTGGTCCTGTACCGCTACGGCGGCTGAGCCGACATAAATCGAATTACGGAGGAGTGGTTGTGGCAGGCGGCAATGCCATCCGAGGAAGCCGAGTCGGCGCTGGCCCTATGGGTGAGGCGGAGCGGGGCGATACGGCCCCGCGGCTGATCGTTTCCTATTTTTGCGCCAATGGGCACGAGTCGCGTCCCGCGTTCGCGGCCGATGCAGTCGTTCCGGAGTCTTGGGACTGTCCCCGCTGTGGGCTCCCCGCCAACACAGACGCCGAGAACCCCCCGCCGCCGCCACGCATCACGCCCTATAAGACGCACCTCGCCTACGTGAAGGAGCGTCGCAGCGATGCCGAGGCGCAGCAGATCCTGGCTGACGCCATCACTCAACTTCGCGCCCGCCGCGCGGCCGGCGAAATCCTGTTCTAGAACCGGGCAGCTCGAGGCCGCGCAGGGCACCGAGCTACCGCGGGGCATCTGTCGGCGGTCGTGACCTTACAGCTCGCACTTGAAACGGGGCGGGAGCCAGGTCGCGGCCGCCTCATCAAGGAACCAGTAGGTGGCCTCGGTGCCGCGCGGGTGGCCGGCAGGGACGGTCGCGTCGCCCTCGAACGCGCGGGCTAGCAGGGGAGCCTTGGCCTTGCCAGTGATCATGAACCAGATCTCAGCGGAGCGGCTGAGCGTCGGCAACGTGAGCGAGATGCGCTCGGCCGGTGGCTTCGGGGAGTCGGTGACGCCGATCACCGTCTTGTTCGTTGGCTCGAAACTGGGGTGGTTCGGGAAGATTGATGCGACGTGACCGTCGGCCCCCATCCCGAGCAGAGTGATGTCGAAGCAGGTATCGCCCAGCTCGGCGGCATACTCTGCGGCCGCCTCGTACGGGTCGGCGCGTCCCTCCTTCGCCGCCATCATGTGAATCTTGGCGGTCTGGACTGACAGCGTCCGGCCCAGACGACTGAGGGCCTGCAACGAGTTGCGATCGGGATCGGTGGCCGGGACGAAGCGCTCGTCACCCCACCACAGGTGAAGGCGGCTCAAGTCCAAGGGAGCTTCGGCGGCGAGCTCGGCGAACTTCTCGTACACGAGGTCGGCGGTGCTGCCGCCGGTGAGGCACGCGTGAACTTCGTCACGTTCCTTCTGAAGCTCTACGAGGCGAGCGAGAAATCGGGTAGCAGCCAGGGTGGCGACTGTCGATGGGGTACTGAGGCGGACTACGCGCGTGCGCATTCGCTCACCTCCCAAGGTTGTGGCCAACGGGCGAATCCGTCTGGCCGGTGCCCCGACAATGCGCCGAAGCGTCCCCCCATTGGATGACAATAGCTCGCTTGCGCTCCGGGGGGCGAACCTGAATGAATTCTCAGGGAATTCTTGGCTGCCGCTAAGGCCGGTCTGGTGGGCTGTGAGCTGGTTGGCTGTGGCCGATACGGGCTTGGAAAGTTCCGCGAGATGAACGTTCACTATTAGGGTAACCTGACTTGATAGGTTGTCTGGATTCCACAAGACTGGCGTACGCAAAATCGTCAGGGAGGAGGGGCATCGTGAACTCTGCGCTACACGATTCCGACAGCTCCACCCGAGAGCGGGTGGTCCGATCCGTCCTGGAGCACGGCCCATCTACGGCTCGCGAGTTGGCGGAGCGTCTAGAACTGACGCCCGCAGCGATCCGGCGGCACCTGACGGCGTTGCTGGAGTCCGGCGCCCTCGACTCGCGCGAGCAACGCGTCTACGGAGGACGAGGCCGTGGTCGCCCTTCAAAGGTGTTCTTCCTGACTGACGAGGGCCGAGCCGAGTTCCATCAGGCGTACGACCAGCTCGCCATCGCGGCGATCCGCCACCTGCTGGACGTCGCGGGGCCCGATGCGATGAAAGCGCTGGCCGCAGAGCGCGTTGCCGAGATCGAGCGCCGCTTCAACCAACTGCGTTCAGAACAGCCCGACCTATCGCCCATTGATGCCCTCACCGAGGCGCTCGGGGCCAACTATGCGCCATCGGTGAAGCCAGTGCGTTCCGGCGACCAGCTGTGCCAACACCACTGCCCGGTGGCTCACGTTGCCGCCGAGTACCCGCAGTTCTGCGAGGTCGAGACACAGCTGTTCTCCAGACTCCTCGACAGCCACGTGCAGCGCCTCGCGACCATCGCGCACGGCGACGGCGTGTGTACTACCCATATCCCCAACCCCGTTACCCCAACCAAGATTAGGAAGTGAGTGCATGACGAGCTCCGCACAGGCCCCAGGGCTTGGGTCCACCCAGGACGAGCACCTGAAGGCCCTCAGCGGCTACCAGTACGGCTGGCATGACTCCGATGTCGCCGGTGCTTCTGCCCGTCGTGGCCTGAACGAAGCCGTCGTCGAGGACATCTCGCGGCTGAAGGACGAACCGAAGTGGATGCGCGACCTGCGCCTGAAGGCCTTGAAGTTGTTCGGTAAGAAGCCGATGCCAACTTGGGGCGGCGAACTCGACGAGATCGACTTCGCGAATATCAAGTACTTCGTGCGCTCCACCGAGAAACAGGCCCAGACATGGGAGGACCTGCCGGCAGATATCAAGAACACCTATGATCGCCTGGGAATCCCAGAGGCCGAGAAAGCCCGCCTCGTCGCCGGTGTCGCGGCGCAATACGAGTCGGAGGTGGTCTACCACAAGATCAACGAGGAACTGGAGCGCCAGGGCGTGATCTTCCTCGACACCGACACCGCGCTGCGCGAGCACCCTGAGCTGTTCCAAGAGTACTTCACCACCGTCATCCCAGCTGGGGACAACAAGTTTGCGGCCCTGAACACGGCGGTGTGGTCCGGCGGCTCCTTCGTATACGTCCCCAAGGGCGTCCACGTCACCATCCCGCTCCAGGCCTACTTCCGTATCAACACCGAGAACATGGGCCAGTTCGAGCGGACGCTGATCATCGTCGATGAAGGCGCCTACGTGCACTACGTCGAGGGCTGCACCGCGCCGATCTACAAGTCGGACTCGCTGCACTCGGCCGTCGTGGAGATCATCGTCAAGAAGAACGCCCGCTGCCGCTACACGACCATTCAGAACTGGTCCACCAACGTCTACAACCTGGTGACCAAACGCGCCGTCTGCGAGGAGGGCGCCACCATGGAATGGATCGACGGCAACATCGGGTCAAAGGTCACCATGAAGTACCCGGCGGTGTACCTGATGGGAGAGCACGCTCGAGGCGAGACCCTGTCGATCGCGTTCGCCGGCGAAGGTCAGCACCAGGATGCCGGTTCTAAGATGGTGCACTGCGCGCCGCACACGTCGTCATCGATCATCTCCAAGTCCGTAGCCAGTGGTGGCGGTCGTGCCTCCTACCGAGGCCTGGTGAAGGTCGAGGCCGGGGCGCACCATTCGGCGTCGTCGGTCAAGTGTGATGCCCTGCTCGTTGATACGATCTCGCGCTCCGACACCTACCCGTACGTTGATGTCCGCGAGGACGACGTTTCGATGGCCCACGAGGCGACCGTCTCCAAGGTTTCCGACGACCAACTGTTCTACCTCATGTCTCGCGGGATGGAGGAGGACGAGGCGATGGCGATGATCGTGCGCGGCTTCGTTGAACCGATCGCCAAGGAGCTCCCGATGGAATACGCCCTTGAGCTCAACCGACTCATTGAGTTGCAGATGGAAGGCGCGGTCGGCTGAGGCCGGTCTGAAGTTAAGGAAGCTAGGAAGAACTGTGACTACCCCCAACGTCGCCGGCGCCGTCGAGACGATCGCCTCCCACCTGCACCCATCCCCGTCATGGAACGTCTCCGACCACCCGATGCCGACCGGCCTCGAAGAGATCTGGCGATTCACGCCGCTAGAGCGGATCCAGGCGCTCCTGTCCGAAGGCGGTACCCTGCCAGGCCTGGCAGCCGACTGCGACCTGCCCACTGGCGTCGAGTTGACCAGCGCGCCCATCGCAGACTTGCCCAAGCTGGCCGTTGAGCCGCCGGTCGACCGCGTCGCCGCCCTTGCCGCCGCCCGGGCAAAGGAGGTCGCGGTCCTGCGGATCCCCGCAGAGGTCGAGCTCGCCGAGCCCATCGTCTACACCGGCACCTGCGCTGGCGGAGCGACAGCCGAGGCCTTGGTCCTGGAGGTCGGGGCTCACGCCCGCGCCAACCTCGTGATGGTATTCAAAGGCAGCGGCTCCTATGCCGCGAAATACGATGTCCGCATCGGCGACGGCGCCGAAGTCAACCTCGTCTACGTCAACGACTGGGACGACGACGCCGTTCACGGCGGCCAAATCTCGCTGCTGGTTGGCCGTGACGCCCGCGTCCGCACCGTTCAGGCGTCCCTCGGCGGCGACGTGATCCGACTCCAGGAGAACGCCCGTTTCGCCGGGCCGGGCGGTGAGATCGAGCAGTTCGGTCTGTACTTCGTCGATGCCGGCCAGCACGTCCAGCACCGCCTTTTCGTCGACCACAACGCGCCGAAGTGCCGCTCCAACGTCGACTACCGCGGCGCGCTGCAGGGCGAGGGCGCGAACTCGGTTTGGATCGGCGACGTGCTCATCCGCAAGGCAGCCGAGGGCATTGAGACCTACGAGGCAAACAAGAACCTCGTGCTCACAGACGGCTGCCGCGCCGACTCGGTGCCCAACCTGGAGATCGAGACCGGCGAGATCGAGGGTGCCGGACACAGTTCCACCACGGGACGGTTCGACGATCTTCAACTGTTCTACCTGCGCGCCCGCGGCATCCCCGAAGCCGAGGCTCGCCGCCTCGTCGTCCACGGGTTCTTCAACGACATCATCCGCCGCATCGGCGTACCGGCCGTCGAGGAACGCCTCCAAGAGCAGGTCGAGAAGGAACTCACACTCGCCGCCCAGGCGATGGGGGAGGGCCAGTGACATTCACCGCCGTCGCGACGCTCGACGAACTCACCGCGGATGTACCGCTGGCAGTTGACGAACACCAACTCGCCATCGTCGCGCATCAGGGCGAGTACTTCGCGATTCACAACCTCTGCAGCCACGGCCGCGTCGCGCTCAGCGAGGGCGACGTCGAGGACTACGCCATCGAGTGCTACCTCCACGGCTCTCGTTTTGACTTGCGCAGTGGTCGCCCGCTGTGCCTGCCCGCCACCCAAGCCGTCCCCGTATACCCGGTCCGCATCGAGGGCACCGACATTCTCGTCGACCTTGAGCACCCCATCCAGAACACCCAGGAGTCCTGATACCCATGTCTAAGCTCGTCATCTCCGACCTGCACGTCGACGTCCTCACCGAGGAGGGGCCGAAGCACATCCTCAAGGGCGTAAACCTCACCATCAACCCGGGCGAGGTCCACGCGATCATGGGCCCCAACGGCTCCGGCAAGTCCACCCTCGCGTACTCAATCGCGGGGCATCCCAAGTACGAGATCACCTCCGGTTCGGTCACCCTAGACGGCATCGAGCTGACCGAACTAACCGTCGACGAACGGGGCCGCGCAGGCCTGTTCTTGGCGATGCAATACCCGGTCGAGGTGCCGGGAGTCTCCGTGGCAAACTTCCTACGCACCGCCAAGACCGCTCTGGACGGGCAGGCCCCCAAGGTTCGCACGTGGGTTAAGGATGTCGAGGCGGCGCTTGGCCGCATGCAGCTCGACAAGTCATTCTCATCTCGCTCCGTCAATGAGGGCTTCTCAGGCGGTGAGAAGAAGCGTCACGAGATTGCTCAACTTGAACTGCTCAACCCGAAGGCCGCGATCCTCGACGAGACCGACTCCGGCCTCGACATCGATGCGCTGCGGGTCGTCTCGGACGGCGTAAATCGCTACACGGCGCAGGGTGACCGGGCCGTCATGCTCATCACCCACTACACGCGCATCCTGCGCTACATCGAGCCGACGTTCGTGCACGTGTTCGTCGACGGCCGCATCGTTGCTGATGGAGGCAGGGAGCTAGCAGACAAGCTTGAGGCCGAGGGCTACGAGTCCTACGTGGCCCTCGCGAAGTGACGGGAACCAAGCAGAGAGCGAAGCGCAATGAGTCTTGACGTGCAGCGCATCCGGGAGGAGTTCCCGGTGCTGCATCGTACCGTCGGCGAGTACCCGCTGATCTACCTCGACTCGGCTAATACCTCGCAGAAACCGCGAGCCGTCGTCGAAGCGCTCGCGGCGCACTACCTGGAGCGCAACGCGAACGTCGCGCGGGCCATGCACGTGCTCGGGGCTGAGGCTACGGAGGCATACGAAGGTGCGCGGGCCAGGATCGCTCGGTTCATCGGGGCGGAGGCTCCCGAGGAGGTCGTGTTCACCAAGAACGCCTCCGAGGCCCTTAACCTCGCGGCCAACACTCTTGGGGCCCGGCTTCGCCCCGGCGACGAGGTCTTGATCTCCGTTATGGAGCATCATTCGAACATCGTGCCTTGGCAGTTCGCGTGCGAGCGCGCCGGCGCTACCCTGCGTTGGTTCGACGTGACCGACGACGGTCGGCTCGACCTCGAGAACATCGACGACCTGATCAACGAACGTACCCGCGTCGTTTCCCTGACCCACGTCAGCAATGTTGTGGGAACCAGGAACCCGATCACAGCAATCGCCGAAAAGGCTCACACCGTTGGGGCAGTCATGGTCGTCGACGCTTCGCAGTCGGCGCCCCACGAACGCCTCGACGTCACCACCCTCGGCGGCGACCTGCTTACCTTCACCGGCCACAAGATGTGTGGACCCACCGGCATCGGAGTCCTGTGGGGGCGCGGCGACCTGTTGGAGAGCCTCCCGCCGTTCCTCGGCGGGGGCGAGATGATCGAGGTCGTCACTATGGAACGATCCACGTTCGCCGCCCCGCCATATCGTTTCGAGGCCGGCACTCCGCCGATCGCGCAGGCCGTCGGGCTGGGGGCCGCCATCGACTGGCTCGATTCCGTCGGAATGGAGGCGATCGCCGCCCATGAAGTGGACATCACCCAGTACATGCTCGCCAAGCTCACGTCGATCGACGGGCTCACGATGCTCGGACCGACCGAGGCCGTGGACCGGGGGAGCGCCTGCTCCTTTAACCTGGATGGCATTCACCCACACGACGTGATGCAGGTCCTCGACTCCCGCGGCATCGCCATCCGTGGCGGGCACCACTGCGCCCGTCCCCTGCACAAGCGGCTCGGCCACCAAAGCTCCACCCGCGCGTCGGCTTACCTGTACACCACGCACGAGGAGATCGACGTGCTGGCCGACGCCCTCGTGTTCGCCCGCAACTACTTTGGAGCGCGATGAACCTCGACGAGCTCTACCAGAGCATCATCCTCGACCATTACCGCGAGAAACATCACAGCGGGCTGCGGGAGCCGTTCGACGTCGAGGTGCACCACGTCAACCCGTCGTGCGGTGATGAGTTGACCTTGCGTGTCCAACTTGACGGAGAGACCATCGCCGACGTGTCCTACGAGGGCGAGGGCTGTTCCATCTCACAAGCCTCCACGTCGGTGCTGGGCGATCTGATCATCGGCAAGGACATTGAGGCCTTCGGGACCCTCTACACCGACTTCCTCGAGATGATGCAGTCAAAAGGTGCCATCACCCCCGATGAGGACCGTTTCGAGGACGCCATCGCCTTCGCGGGCGTCTCGAAATTTCCCGCGCGCGTCAAGTGCGCCCTGCTCGCCTGGTCGGCCCTACGAGACGCGGTCAGCCAGGCAACCGACAAGGAGAACTGATGTACAGCCCAGAAGCTAGGCCCTCGGATCTGGTCAAGGACGAGTTGCCCGACGTCGACGCGCCCCGTGCGATCCCGACTGAGGAGGAGATCGAGGAGGCGATGAAGGACGTCGTTGACCCCGAACTCATGGTCAACGTCGTCGACCTCGGACTGCTGTATGGGGTGACCGTCGACGACGAGGCCAATGTCACACTCGACATGACCCTGACATCGCCGACCTGCCCGATGACTGATCGCATCGAGTATGACACCAAGTATGTTCTGGAGGGCCTCGCGAACTCCGTAACCATCAACTGGGTTTGGCTGCCGCCGTGGACGCTGGAGATGATCACCGAGGACGGACGGGAGCAACTCCGCGCCATCGGCTATAACCTGTAGTTGGTTGCCCCTCCCGGAGGCAGGCGCGCGGTAGGCTGGGCGAAACGACTTTCAGGAGGGCGAGGATGCCGACGCTGACCACCCCGGATGGGATCAAACTCAACTACACGGACACCGGCTCTGGCCGCCCACTCGTGCTGATCCACGGCTGGCCCTTATCGGGTGCCGCGTTCAAGGACAACATCCCAGTGTTCGCAGCGGCTGGGTACCGGGTGATCGCGTACGATCGGCGGGGCTTCGGCGACTCCGACAAGCCAAGCGGCGAGTACGACTACGACACCCTCGCCTCCGACCTGGACGCCATGCTGACTCAGCTGGACCTGACC
>CAMCJC010000065.1 GCA_945875065.1 uncultured Propionibacteriaceae bacterium
GGATTTATCCTGAGGCACACCCAATGCGGGTCCAGTTCTCTTTCTTCAGTACCATGAGCGCGCAGTAAAACCCCTAGGAGCACTCGTGGCTGACAAGACCCGTATCGCCCTCATCTTCGGTGGCGAATCCCCAGAACACGGCATCTCGTGCCTCACGGCCGCGAGCGTGTTGGAGGCCGTCGACAAGGAGCGGTTCGAGGTCGTCGGCGTTGGCATCTCGCCCACGGGACGGTGGAGCCAAGTGCCGCTGGAGGTTGTCGCCTCGTATCGGATCGTCGACGGCAAGCCGCCTCAGGTGGCGGAGCCGGCCAAGGAGGCCGTTTGGAGTTTTGGTGGTGGCGTGTGCGAGATCGCGACGCGCGACGGCGAGCGGTTGTTGGACGTCAACCGCGTTGATGTCGCATTCGCCCTGCTGCACGGCCCCAACGGCGAGGACGGCACCATCCAGGGCATGTTTGAGATCATGGGCCTGCCGTATGTCGGGGCGGGCGTCCTGGCCTCGGCGGTCGGCATGGACAAGCAGTTCATGAAGATGGCCTTCAAGGCTGCGGGGCTCCCGGTGTGGCCGTACGTGGTCGCTTCGAAGCGTCGCCTGGAGTTCGAACGTGAGGCGGTCCTTGCGGAGGTTGCCAAGCTCAACTTCCCGATCTTCGTCAAGCCGGCCCGAGGGGGTTCGTCGATCGGTATCTCGCGGGTCTCCACGCCCGAGGAACTGGATGCCGCCATCAAGGAGGCGCAGCGTTTCGATCCCAAGGTGATCTTCGAGCAGGGGTTCGTTGGGGCCCGCGAACTCGAGGTCGCGGTCCTCGGCGATCCGAAGAGCCCAGAGGGATGCCGAGCCTCCGTATTGGGCGAGATTCGGGTCAACGCCGCCGATGGCTTCTACGACTACGAGGCCAAGTATTTCGACGAGGACGGCGCCGCGCTCGACGCGCCGGCCCAGACCTCACCCGAGCTGGCCGCCGAGCTCCAGACACTCGCACGGCGGGCCTTCAACGCCATCGACGCTGAGGGGCTCGTCCGGGCGGACTTCTTCGTCACCGACGAGGGGGCCTGGATCAACGAGGTCAACACCATGCCCGGGTTCACGTGCATCTCGATGTACCCGACGCTTTGGCAGGTCTCGGGTCTTACCTACGAGCGTCTGGTCAGCCGCCTGATCGAGTTGGCGCTGGAGCGCCCCGTCGGGCTGCGCTGATGGCGGGCGAGTTCGAACTCATTGAGGAGATCACCAAGGATCTTCCGGCCGGCCGGGATGTGATCCTAGGGCCCGGCGACGACGCTGCGGTGCTGTGCCCGAGGGGCGACATCGTCGTCACCACCGACATGTTGATCGAGAACGTCCACTTCAAGCGCTCGTGGGCGAGGGCAACCCAGACCGGCCGCAAAGCGGTTGCGGTCAACGTCTCGGATGTCGAGGCGATGGGAGCCACGCCAAGTGCCATCGTGATTGGGCTTGCGGTCCCGAAGGACTTAGATCAGCGGTGGGTTCGGGAGTTCCAGGAGGGGGTCGTCGCCGAGTGCGCGGCCGCGGGCGTGAGCCTTACCGGAGGTGACCTTTCATCCTCGGCCCAGGTGGCGATCTGCGTCACGGCTCTGGGGAACCTTGAGGGGCGGCCGGCGATCACCCGCGCCGGGGCTAGGCCCGGGGACCAGGTCGCGGTGTGCGGTCGGCTCGGCTGGTCCGGCGGCGGGTTGCTGGTACTGCAGCGGGGGTTCGGTTCCCCGAAGGAGCTTGTTGCAGAGCAGCAGTGTCCGAGCGTGCCGTACGGGCAGGGGCGCGTTGCGGCAGCCGCCGGAGCGACCGCGATGATCGATGTCTCCGACGGTCTCCTACAGGACCTGGGCCACATTTGCGAGCGCAGCGGAGTCGGTATCGAAGTCGACACCGCTGCCCTACTGATCCCCGAGGGACTGCGGCGCTTGGCCGCCGCTACGGGTAAGAACCCGCTGGGATTTGTGCTTGCAGGCGGGGAGGACCACGCCTTGGCGGCCACATTCCCCGCCGAGGCTGACCTCCCCGAAGGGTGGCGGTGCGTCGGCCGGGTCGTCGCCGGGGCCAGCGTCACGGTAGACGGGCAGGTGTGGGACTCCACCACTGGCTGGGATCACTTCGCTTGATGATGGTCTCGGCGCGGGAACGAAACCTCGGAATCACCCTCGGCTAGGTTGGAATCATGGCGACACGCGGCTCTTCCCCAACGCGAAGTGGCACTAGGAAAACCAGCTCGACCTCGAAGAAACCCTCTGGAAGGTCGAGTAGGCCCGCTGCGCCCAAGTCGGCCAGCCCCAAACCGGAGGGCCCGAACCCACTGCTGAAGGTCGTCGTTGCGACCTGGCGAGGAATCGCCCGTGGCCTGGGCAGACTAGTGCGCAGCGCGAGCGGCGCCGAGGAGCCGGGGGACCCTTCCCAGCTGCGCGATGGCGTCGGCCTGTTCATGCTGCTGCTGGCGGCGGTGGTCGCGGCCCGAGCCTGGTTCATGCTGCCAGGTCCGGTCGGCGGCGGGATCGAGGTGGCGACGACCACCATGTTCGGCGTCACCACCACCTTCGTGCCTGCCGTCCTCCTGTTCGGTTCGTGGCGGATGTTCCGCTACCCGCGCGACAGCCGCACGGGGCCGCGTGCCAGCGTCGGATGGTTTCTAATCATCATGGGCGTGCTCGGAGTCGTGAACATCGCGCGCGGCTTGCCCAGGCCGGACCACCTGCCGGAGTTGCGGCAGGGCGGCGGGGTGCTTGGATTCCTTGTGAGCAGTCTGTTCGCGGACCTACTCACCGTCTGGGCGGCCGTTCCCCTGTTGGCCCTGATGGGGCTGTTCGGGCTGCTGCTGGTCATCGGTCGGCCGGTTCGCGATCTTGTTGATGGGGTGCGCGGCGGTATCGCGTCGCTCGTAGAGTCGGAGGATTCCCGCGAGGAGTTGTCGCTGCGGGTCAGCGAGCCTTACGAGACCCCGCTCATCACCGAGGAGGATTCGGCGCCGTCGTCGCGGGAGCCGCGCGACGAGGTCTACGATTGGGAGGCCGAAGAGACCGACCCGAAGCCCCGGCCTCGACCAAAGAAGTCGGCCCCCAAGAGCCCGGTCCCCGTCGCTGAGCCGGAACCGGAGCCCGAAGAGTTGCCGCCCCCGGAGTTCACGCCGATGACCGGCCGGGCCGAGCAGCTCCAGCTGAGCGGCGAGGTCATGTACCAGCTACCGGACCCGAACCTGCTGGCCCCCGGCTCCAAGCCAAAGGCACGCACCGAGACGTCCGACCGGGTGGTGCGTCAGCTGGCCGCGACCCTGGATGAGTTTGAGATCGACGCCCGCGTCACCGGCTACACGCGGGGGCCGACCGTCACGCGCTACGAGGTTGAGCTCGGCAACGCCATCAAGGTCTCGAAGGTGACGGGGCTCGCCGACAACATCGCCTACGCCGTGGGCAGCAACGAGATCCGCATGCTGACGCCAATCCCGGGCAAGTCCGCCATCGGCATTGAAATCCCGAACCTTGACAAGGAGGTCGTCAGCCTAGGGGACGTCCTGCGCTCTCCCAAGGCAGTGGCCGACCATCACCCACTAACGGTGGGCCTTGGTAAGGATGTCGAGGGCGGATTCGTCCTGGCCAACATGGCGAAGATGCCGCACCTGCTCGTCGCCGGCGCCACCGGCTCCGGCAAGTCGAGTTTCATCAATTCCTTGATCACGTCGATCATGGTGCGCGCCACTCCCGATGAGGTGCGCCTACTGCTCGTCGACCCGAAGCGAGTGGAACTCAACCAGTACGAGGGCATCCCGCATCTGGTGACACCGATCATTACCAACCCGAAGAAAGCTGCCGAGGCACTGGCTTGGGTCGTGCGTGAGATGGACATGCGCTACGACGACCTCGCCAACTTCGGTTTCCGGCATGTCGACGACTTCAACAAGGCCGTTCGGGCGGGGCAGGTCAAGGTTCCGGAGGGCTCCGAGCGTGTGCTGGCGCCGTATCCGTACCTGCTCGTGGTTGTCGACGAGCTCGCCGATCTGATGATGGTCGCGCCGCGCGACGTCGAGGAGTCTGTCGTGCGTATCACGCAGCTGGCCCGCGCCGCCGGCATCCACCTCGTGCTCGCCACGCAGCGCCCGTCGACGGATGTCGTCACCGGGCTGATCAAGGCGAACGTACCGTCGCGCCTGGCGTTCGCGACATCGTCGATGACCGACTCTCGCGTCATCCTCGACCAGCCCGGTGCCGAGAAGCTCGTCGGCAAGGGTGACGGCCTGTTCCTGCCGATGGGGTCCGGCAAGCCAATTCGCGTTCAGGGCGCGTGGGTGAACGAGTCCGAGATCCGCGATGTCGTCGCGCATATCTCGGGTCAGCTGCAGCCCACTTACCGCGAGGACGTCACGGCGGCCGCCGCCGAGAAGAAGGTGGTAGACGATATCGGCGATGATCTGGAGCTAGTCATCGAGGCTGCGAAGCTCGTCATCGATCTGCAACTCGGATCCACATCGATGCTGCAGCGCAAGCTGCGTGTCGGTTTCGCGAAAGCCGGTCGGCTCATGGACATCCTGGAGTCGCGGGGGATCGTCGGCCCCTCCGAGGGGTCCAAGGCGCGCGATGTCCTGATCAAACCGGAGGATCGGGACGAAGCTGTTGCGTCCCTGTCGGGCGGTTAAGGGATACTGGTCGTCATCATGAGCAAGGTCCACATCCAGACTCTCGGGTGCGCCCGCAACGATGTCGACTCCGAGGAACTCGCCGGGCGCCTCGACGCCGGCGGGTTTCAGCTGGTGGCCGACCCCACCGAGGCCGACATCGTGGTAGTCAACACGTGCGGGTTCGTCGAGCAGGCGAAGAAGGACTCGGTGGACACGCTTCTCGCGGCGGCCGACCTGAAGGACCAGGGCCAGGCGAAGGCTGTCGTCGCCGTCGGGTGCATGGCCGAGCGGTACGGAATCGAGCTGGCCCGCGAGTTGCCCGAGGCGGACGCGGTCCTCGGATTCGATCAGTACGCCGACATCGCCGATCGCCTCAAGCACATTCTCGCCGGTGGGACCCACGAGTCGCATGTGCCGCGCGATCGGCGCAAGTTGCTGCCTCTAGCCCCTATCGACCGTGCCGCGGCGGCCGTGAGCGTCGCGACGCCCGGGCACGCCCCGCTGCCGGAGGGGCTCGCGCCGAGCAGTGGACCGCGTGTGGTGCGCCGCCGCATGGCCGGAGGCCCGGCGGCATCGTTGAAGATTGCCTCCGGCTGCGATCGGCGCTGCGCCTTCTGCGCCATCCCGACTTTTAGAGGCTCGTATTTGTCCAGGCCAGTCGATGACATCCTCACCGAGGCCCGCTGGCTGGCCTCAGAGGGGGTCAAGGAGGTGCTGCTGGTCTCCGAGAACACCTCCAGTTACGGCAAGGATCTTGGGGGAGCGAGCCTGGAGATGCTGCTGCCTCAGCTGGCCCGGGTCGACGGCCTGGAATGGATTCGGGTCTCTTATCTGCAACCGGCCGAGCTGCGGCCGTCGATGCTGGAGGCGATGCTCAGCACCGACAAGGTCGTCCCTTACTTTGACTTGTCGTTCCAGCACGCGTCGGCACCCGTGCTTCGGCGCATGCGGCGTTTCGGGGATCCGGACAGCTTCCTCAGCCTGATCTCCAAGATTCGCGATGCCAATCCCGCCGCTGGTATCAGGAGCAACGTCATCGCTGGCTTCCCCGGCGAGACGGAGGCAGACGTCGAGACTCTGCGCCAATTCATCATCGAGGCCCGTCTCGACGTGCTGGGTGTGTTCGGCTATTCGGACGAGGAAGGCACGGAAGGAGAGCGGCTGGACGGCCATCTCGACCCGGAGGAGGTGGACCGCAGGCGCACGGTCCTCGCCAACGTCGCTGAGGAGGTTTGCGAGGCCCGGGCCCTGGATCGGATCGGCGAGTTCAGCCAGGTGCTGGTGGAGGAAACCGGTGAAGGCGCGGTCGGTCGGGCGCTGCATCAGGGACCCGAGACGGATGGGTCGGTGGAGATCCGGCACGCCGTCGTTGCCGCGGGGGACATCGTCACGGTGGAGTTCATTGATGCGGAGGGTATCGACATGGTCGGGGAGTTGCGATGACCGATTCCAAGCCCAGCAACCTCAACGTTCCCAACGTCTTGACGGTGGTCAGGATCATCCTGGTGCCGGTGATGGTCGTTCTGCTGTTCTGGCACCCTGAGGATGCTAGCTGGCGCCTCGCCACCGCCGGGGTCTTCACCATCGCGATGATCACGGATTTTTTGGACGGGACCATCGCCCGCCGTTACAACCTGATCACCGACTTTGGGAAGCTGTGGGATCCATTCGCCGACAAGGCGCTGACCGGAGCCGCCTTCATTTCGCTCAGCCTTCTCGGCGAGCTTCCATGGTTCTTCACCGTGCTGATCCTGCTGCGCGAGTGGGGCATCACCTGGCTGCGCGCTGCCGTCGCGAAGTACGGCATTATGGCGGCGAAGGGCGGCGGCAAGGCGAAAACGGTGGTGCAGAGCCTGTGCCTGGTGCTGTTTCTGGTGTCCCTTACCGTGCTTCCGGGCTGGCTTCAGGTGCTCGCTTGGGCGTTGATGTGGGCCGCGCTGATCCTGACCCTCGTGACTGGAGTCGAATATGTGCGCGAAGCAATCCGGCTGAAGCGGCGCGCCAAGCGCTGACGTTCAGTGAGCAGTAGCTTCGGATCCCTTGGTGGGGGCCGGCACGATGATGACTTCGACGCCGGCCTCCCGGATGCGACTCAACTCCTCGGCGGGGGCGTTCGAGTCGGTGACCAGAACGTCGATGTCGCGGAGGTCGGCCATCTTGGCCAGGGTGATGTGCCCGATCTTGGAGGCATCCGCTACCGCGATGACGCGCTGCGCTCGCTCGATCATGGTGTGGTTGGTGCGCGCCTCGATTTCGTCGTGGGTGGTCAACCCGCCCATTGAGCTGAGTCCATCTGCCCCGACGAACGCTGTGCCGACATTCACGAGCTTCAAGGTCGCCTCTGCGAGCGAGCCCACAAGCTCGAGCGAGTTGGTGCGAAGCACGCCACCGGCGATTAGCACCCGGCCCTGCCCCTGCTCGGCGGCCTCGAGCCCGATGCTCAGCGAGTTCGTGATGATCGTTAGGTCGTGACGATGCTGCAGCGCCCGCAGCACCTCAGCGGCGGTGGTGCCGCCCGTCAGGCCGATGGCGTGCTTACCTTCGGGGATCAACTGCGCGGCCGCCGCTGCGATCCGCGACTTGGCGGCCTGGTTGCGCCCATCGCGCAGGCGAACCGGCAGCTCTTTGCTGCCCTGCACCGGACGGGCCCCGCCATGGGTCCGGTCGAGCAGCCCCTGCGACGCTAGGACCGCCGCATCGCGTCGAATGGTCGCCTCTGAGGTCCCCAACTCCACGGCCAGCTGCGACAGCGCCATCTGCCCGTTCTCTTGGAGCAGCGCCAGCATGGCGAGCATGCGATCGGAACGCTTATGCGAGTGCGTGCCAGTCGAGTTCATCCGGTCCCCTCAAATTCGGATTGGTGATCATCATTCTAGGGGACCCTGAGAGACATTTCGCCCACTACTGTGTGCCCATGCGCGAAGTGGAACTGTGGCGGCGGCTAACCAGGGCCTTAGGAGAGGACTACGCTCCCAGCTGGGCCGCCACGGTTGCGCTGCAGGGGCTTGGCAGCCGCACCGTCGCGGAGGCGCTGCGAGCCGGCGTGCCGTGCAAGACGATCTGGCGCGCCGTCTGGGCGGAGCTGGAGCTGCCGTCAACCGAACGTTGATTCGGCGCGTCGCGACATTCGAACGGATGTTCGGGTATGGTTGGGGGAGTTGCAGGTTTTCCACACCTGGGAAGCTCGAGAGATTTTTTGTCGGCCGATCTTCCTACAGTGGCTGGTGAAGGACATGGACTCGCCTCGACGGGGCGTTAGCGAAAGGAACAACCATGGCGGTGGCGGATCGCGCCAAGGCGCTGGAGGCGGCGCTGGCCCAGATTGAGAAGGCACACGGCAAGGGCTCCGTGATGCGCTTGGGCGAGGAGAGTCGGCTGCCCATCGATGTCATCCCCACCGGGAGCGTCGCCCTGGACGTCGCTCTCGGCATTGGTGGCCTGCCGCGGGGGCGAATCATCGAGATCTACGGGCCTGAGTCCTCCGGCAAGACCACGGTGGCCCTCCACGCCATCGCCAATGCTCAAGCGGAGGGAGGCATCTGCGCCTTCGTCGACGCGGAGCACGCCCTTGATCCCGACTATGCGGCAAAGCTCGGGGTCAAGACCGACGAGTTGCTGGTCTCGCAGCCGGACAACGGCGAGCAGGCGCTTGAGATCGCCGACACCCTGGTCCGCTCCGGCGCGCTCGCTCTTGTCGTAATCGACTCCGTTGCCGCGCTGACGCCGCGCGCGGAGATCGAAGGGGAGATGGGTGATTCGCACGTCGGTTTGCAGGCTCGGTTGATGAGCCAGGCCCTGCGGAAGATGACCGGCGCGCTGAAGTCGGCGAACACCACAGCGATCTTCATCAACCAGCTGCGTGAAAAGATCGGCGTGATGTTCGGCTCGCCTGAGACCACCACCGGCGGCCGGGCCCTGAAGTTCTACTCGTCGGTACGCCTGGACGTGCGTCGGATCGAAACCCTGAAGGACGGCACCGAGATGGTGGGCAACCGGACTCGCGTGAAGGTGGTCAAGAACAAGGTAGCTCCGCCCTTTAAACAGGCTGAGTTTGACATCATCTACGGCGAGGGTATCTCCCGTGAAGGCAGCCTCATCGACATGGGCGTGGCCCATGGGGTGATCCGCAAGGCCGGCGCTTGGTTCACCTACGAGTCCGATCAGCTGGGTCAGGGTAAGGAGAACGCTCGCAACTTCCTGAAGAACAACCCCGAGGTCGCGGCGGAGATCGACCAGAAGATCCGCGCTGCGCTCGGTATGTCGGCCTCCGAGGAGAAGGAGCGCATCAACCCCGAGACAGGCGAGGTGGAGGTTGACTTCTGACCTTGAATTCGCCCGGCGGATCGCGCTGCGGCTGCTCGATAGCCGCAGCCGATCCGAGGCGGAACTGCGAACTAAGCTCGCGGCCAAAGGGGTGCCTCAGGAACAGATCGATGAGTTGCTCGGCCGCTTCCGCGAGGTTGGGCTCGTCGACGACGCTGCCTATGCCAAGGCCCTGGCGCGCACTAGGCGTGAGGTCAACCGGCAGGGGCGCGGCCGGATACAGCAGGAACTGCAGCGCCAGGGTCTCAGCCCCGAGGACGCCGAGGCGGGGTTGGCGGAACTCGACCAAGATGGGGAGCTCGAAGCGGCCCGGGCCTTCGCTGAGCGGCGGGCTCGGTCCCTGTCCGGGCTGGAACCGCACGTGGCCAAACGGCGGCTGCTCGGGGCGCTGCAGCGGCGCGGCTTCAGCGTAGGCGTCGCGATGCAGGTGGCCCGCGAGGTACTTTCGGTCGACGATTGGGATGACGCTCCCGACCCCCTGTGAGGTGGCGCCCGGGTATAGGCTTCCTGGCCTAAGGCTCGCGAGTTTGCGGTTCTTTCGGGTCCGACCCAGATATGCATCCGGCGGTTGCTGCCGCCGGGCGGGTCGCCCCGTGCCCGAAACGCGTGCCACCTCCGAATAGCGAAGGGCCACGATGAACTGGATCATTGGGATTCTCATAGGGCTGCTCGTGATAGCCGTCGCGATGTTGGTGGTTCGGCAGCTGCGGGCTAACCGTCGCCTCTTTGAGGAAAAACTCCTTGCGGAGCGACGATCACGGAGTCACGCGGACACCATTCGCAAGCAGGCCGCGGAGGCGGCGGAGCAGGTGCGGCTTGACGCGCAACGGGTTCTGCAGCGCGCCGAGGAGCACAGCGCCCAGGCGGCTGCGGAGCTCGAGCAGCGCAGGACCGAGCTGGAGAACTCGATAGCGTCGCAGCGGGACCAGCTGCGGGAGCAGCGCGCGGCGCAGGAACGGCAGGAGGCTCGCCTGCGGGAACGCGAAGACCGCCTTCTCGCCGAGGCCGAGGGGCTCGCCACCCGCGCTGAGCTGTTGGAGGAACAGCGGGCAGAGCTGAGGCAGCGCCGCCAGCAGTTGCGGACGCAAGAGGGCCAAGTCGATGCCGAGCTGGAAAGGCTCGCGGGGCTGACCGTCGCCCAGGCGCACGACGAGGTGTTGGCTCGTGCTGAGCGGCAGGCACGCATCGAAGCGGCCTCTTTGGCCCGCGACATAGAGGAGACTGC
>CAMCJC010000066.1 GCA_945875065.1 uncultured Propionibacteriaceae bacterium
CACACCCCCGTTCACTCAAAACGGCGATTCGCGCCCACAAGAGGAGGGCGGCCCTGTCGGGCTAGCCGGGCAGGGGCGGCTGGGTAGGGGGACACGGCCCGACCGGCCACACAGACACAGCCATACCAGGAGGCCTATTCACGGGCGACACCTCGGCTGCTGAAATCCCTGGTCAGGCTGCCTTGAAGATGGCCGTGAATAACCCTCCAGAAATGTCACACCCAGCTAGCGACCAAACCCACCAGGTTCCTGAATAACCCTCCCGGTGTGAAGGGGGAATCCAGTGGCGCCCTCACTACTAGATCCGTAGCGACTCCGCGTGGGCTTCGGCGTAGGCCTTGGATTCCAACTGGAGGGTGCTGTGGTCGATGCAGATGCCGTGGTGTTCACGGAGGCATTCGGTGATGTCACCGAGGAGCTCCAGGGAGTGGCCGTCGGTGAAGCATTCCTCCTCCAGGATGACGTGGGCGCTGAGAACCGGGAGGCCGGTGGCGATCATCGAGGCGTGGAGGTCGTGAACAGCAACGACGTGCGGCCTGTCCAGCATGTGTTTACGGACCTCCTCGAGGTCGAGGCCACGAGGTGCGGATTCCAGCAGGATCGCGCCCGACTCGCGCAGCAGCACGACGGCGCGCGGCACGATCAGCGCGGCGACGACAAGGCCAGCTACGGCGTCAGCCCTCGTCCAACCGGTGACGGCGATGACGCCCGCCGCCGCTAGGACGCCAACGGAGCCGAGGGCGTCGTTCGCGACCTCCAGGAACGCGGCCCGCATGTTGAGGTTTTCACCGCGACCTCCGGCGAGGATGAGCAGCGACAGCAGGTTGGCTAGCAGGCCGAGCGCCCCGATGATGGCGAGCCCCGTCGAACCGACCTCCGGCGGGTGGATCAGCCGCTGGACGCCCTCGACGACGGCATACGCGCCGACCACCAGCAGCACCGACGCCTGCGCGGCCGCCGCGATGACCTCGGCCCGCTGCCAGCCCCACGTCCGCTTCTGCGACGGCGGCCGCGACATCAGGATCGATGCGCCGAGAGCGACGACCAGACCGAGTGAGTCGGTCAGCATGTGGGCGGCGTCGACGAGGAGCGCGAGGCTACCTGTGATGACCGCCCCCACGACCTCAGCCAGGAAGAATCCCCCGGTGATGGCAAGCGCTGCGATGAGCCGACCGCGGTTAGTGTTGGCATTCGCGTGGCTGTGGTGCTGACCGCCGTGGGAGTGGTCGTGGCCGGCGTGGTCGTGATGGTGGCCCATGTCGCTCCTCGGTCAGGCTCTCGCGTCGAGGCGGTGGGTGGGGCAGGCGGCGATGGTGTTGCCGCTCGCCGCGAGCAGCGTCTCGGCGGCTTCGAGCAGCGCCGCGGTCGCCTCCGGGTGGGCGAGGGCGTAGAACGACGACCGGCCCTGCGCGCGAACCGTGACGATGCCGCAATCGAGCAGGCAGGACAGGTGCTTGCTGACGGTTGACTGCGCGAGCCCGAGGTGGCTGGTCAGGTCGACCACACGGTGTTCGCCGCGCGTTAGGTGCTGGACGAGCATCATGCGGGAGCGATCACTGAAAGCGTTGAACAAGCAGGCGGCCAACTCGGCGGCCTCGCGCTCGGCTGCGAGGTCAGGCTCCAGCGGTGAAATCATCGTCATAGGGCGATGATAGCGCTTGTTGGAGATGTTGGGAAGGGTGTGCTGGAAAATGTCAGAACCAACCAGCAGGATGAGCGACGTGAACAGCAACGAACCGCAGTCGCCGTCCGAGTTTTGGGAGGACCGCTACCAAAGCGCCGAGCAGATCTGGTCCGGCAAAGTCAATCGCGTCCTAGAGGAGGTCGCGGGCTCGTTGCCGCCAGGCACGGCGCTCGACCTGGGGTGCGGCGAGGGCGGCGATGTCGTCTGGCTCGCTCGGCGCGGTTGGGCCGTTACCGGCATAGATATTTCCCCGACGGCGGTGGAACGCGCTGCTGCCGCCGCCGATGCGGCCGGGGTGGGTGGCAGGGTCGAGTTCGTAGCCGCTGACCTGACGACTCTGCCTGCCGGCAGATATGACCTCGTGACGGCTAGTTTCCTGCACGCCCCCGTCGGCGTCGAGTTGCCGCGCATCGCCATCCTCAAGCAGGCCGCTGAGCGGGTCGCGGCCGGAGGCCACCTGCTCGTGACAGGCCATGCCGCATTCCCGCCGTGGGCCGATGTACCGGATCATGAGTATGAGTTCGCTAGCCCGCAGGAGGAGATCGAGCTGCTCGGACTAGGCGATCAATGGGAGGTGCTCGCGGCCGAACTTCGGCCGCGGGAGGCGACGTCGCCGTCGGGGGAGCAGACCACGCTTGAAGATGCGGTGATCCTGCTCCGTCGACGGCACTAGTGATGGCCGGGGCTCAGCTGAGCTAGTCGTAGCTCGTTGTCGTCGACTAGGCGTTCGGCCCGTTCGATGGTCTGCGACGAGAACTCTCCCCGCCGTTTTTCCTCCGTCAGCACGGCCCGCTCGGCCCTCAACTCGGCGGTGCGGAGGCGGCGGAACTGGGCGGTCAGGTCTTCGCGCGGCTTGATCAGTTTCTCGGCGCGTAGACGCCGCTCGGCGATCTGATCCCGGAATGCCTCCTCGATCCGCGGGTCGACGGGCTCGCGTTCGATGGCGGCGTCGAGCGCCTCTTCGGCACGGTCGACCAAACGTTTGGAAAGCTCGCTGAGTTCGCGGCGTTCCGAGGCGACAGAGTCGGCTCGCAGATGCAATGCCTTGACCACGGGCGCCAGCAGGAAGCCTTGTGGCAGCAGCGTCGCGAGGGCGACGATGAACGCGATCAGCACCAGAACCTGGTACTGCGGGTGGGTTGGGGGGAGTGTCTGCGAGCCGGCGATAGTCACGACGCCGCGCATGCCTGCCAAGGAGATGACTATGTAGTCGCGCCAGCCGAGGCGCTGGTCGCGCTCGGCGGTGATGTCGAAACGGGCTTTCTCGAGGCGCTGCTCCCCGCTGGCGACGTACCGCGCCAAGGGACGCGGGAGGGCCGTGCCGCCATTAGCGGAACCATCGTCCAACCGGCGTCGGGCCGCGTGGTATCGCCTTGCCTGGCGCCTAGCGGAGTCGCGCATCGACAGGATCACGAATGGCAGATAGGCGAAGCGGACCAGGATCAAGACGACGGTGACTACGCCGCCGACACCGAGCGCCAGCAGCAGCGTGCCATCGCGATGGGCGGCGACCACGAGCGGCGGCAGCAGGTAGCCCATCAGCAGGAAGACACCGTTTTCGACGACAGCGATGAACGCCTCCCACATGGCGCCTTCGGTACGCCTAGAGCTGGCGGCGATGCGTCCTGGTCCCAGATTGCCGACGACGATGCCTGCGACCACTACCGCGACGACACCGGAGGCGTGCACAGCCTCGGCCAGGAGGAACGCCGTGAACGGGGTGATCATCGATGTTGCGATGTCCAAGACATCATCGTCGGTGTGGGTGCGCACCTTGCAGGCGACCTTGCCCGCGACCAGCCCCAGGATGATCGCCCCCGCGACGGCCCAGGCGAACGATGCGGCAGTACCCCACACCGTCGTCGTCCCAAGACCTGCGGTCGCGATCGAAACGGCGGTGGAGAGCAGCACCAGAGCGGTAGCGTCGTTGACTAGGCCCTCGCCCTCGAGGATCGAGACGACGCGTGGCGGCAGCCCGAGTCGTCTGCCGAGGCTGAGCGCGGCGACCGCATCGGGCGGGGCCACGACCGCGCCCAGTGCCAGTGCCAGGGCGAACGAGACGCCAGGCAGCAGCCAGGTTACAGTCAATGCCGCCGCTCCCGCAGAGAACAACACGAGGACGACGGCGAGGCTGCCAATGACCTTCAGATTGCGGCGGAAATCGACGTAGGGGACGTGCAGGGCCGCGGCGTAGAGCAGCGGTGGTAGCACCGCACCGAGGATGATGTGGGGGTCGAGCTCGACGTGCGGGGTCCACGGCAGCGTCGACAACCCCGTCCCGACGACGACCAAGAGCAGCGGCGCCGCGACACCCAGCCGAGACGCGAAGCTCGAGACGATCCCGGTGACCGCAATCCCAACCACCAACAACAACGTCACATGTTCAACCATCAAACCCTCCGCGCCGGCCCGGAGGACATTCTACTTAGGGCACCATGGGGGAAGGCCTAGCGAAGGAATGGATGATGGATCGCAGTGACGAGGTTATCGAGGCCTGGCAGCGGCAGCTAGCGGCGATGGATGCCGGCGACACGGCGGCCCTAGCCGAGTGCTTCACCGACGACGCCCACCTGGTCCACATGACCGGCTACGTCCAGCCGCTCGAAGAGTGGATGCGGGAGATGCGCGCCGGCAAGTTCGTCTACCACGAGGTCATCGAACAAGGCGCGGAGGTGAAGGTGGACGGTGAGACGGCGGTCCTGGACGGGCGCGCCATCACGGGCTACCGCTCCGACGGTTCGGGCCAAGCGTGGCCGCTGCGGATGCGCCAGAGCTACCGCCTAGTCGAGGGCAACTGGCTCTGCGAGGAAAGCCGAGTCACGCTCCAGCAGCCGTAGCCACCCGTGTGCGAATGCTGTTCTGGGGGCAGGGGAGAGAGCGAGGCTAGATGGCGCCGGGCCGGGTCAGGCGAAGTCGACCACTACCTCGTACATGCCCTTGATTAGGCGCATCCCGGTGAATCCGGCCCGGATGCTGAGCGGAAGGCGCTTGCGGTCCGGCAGATAGGTGCTGAAGTCGAACTCAACGCGCACGTTGCTGATGCGGTCGCTCCAGGTGCGGACCTCGTATGGGTCCTTGACCTTGAAGGGCATCCTTGCGTCCGGGGTCCCGTTCCTGGCGACGCTGCGCTCGCTCATCCTCGTCACGGTCGGCGATTCCGCGTCGTAGCACAGTTTTGCGCCCGGGAAGCGGTCACCGAAGGCGCGGATGAGGCTCCGGACGTCCTCGACCTCCAGGTAGTAGAAGACCCCGGCCGCGATCGCGACGACGCCGTGCTCGCCGTTGACGTGCTCCAGCCAGCGGAGATCGGTCGCCGAGTATGGAAGGTCGACCTCCCTGGGGTGGGGGTCGACCCAGCGGCGGCGCGCTTCAAGGACCTCGGGGAAGTCGAGGTTGTAGACGACGGACTTCGGCTCGGTTAGCTCGTCGACGAGCCTGTCGAGGCCGCATCCGATGTTGACCACGGCGGCGCCGGGGCGGGCTGCGAGATAATCGTTGATCTCGCGGAGCGTCATGAGGTGGCGCAGCCCATACACGGCAGTCGGAAAGGCGCCTAGCTGCTGCGCGGTGCTGCCTTCGGCCCGCCGGATTCTCAGGGCCTCTTGCGCCCAAGGATCGGGAAACAGATCGGGCCAGCGACGAGAAGCCTCGGCGCGCCCCATGAGTGGGAAGAACAAGGTCTGTTGCACATCACTCAAGCTCATTAGGCAAGCCTAACTCTTATCGAATCATGCTCCCAGACCGGCGATGATGCCCGCTCCGACGATGGTGGCGACCACCGCCGTCGCCAGGAGGCTGAGCAGGACCGGCCGCCAGCCGAGGCGGATCAGGGAACGCACGTGGACGCCCATCCCGAGCGCGAACATCGCGGCAGCGAGCAGAAACTGCTGCGTCACCTTGCAGGCCGCCAGGGCCGAAGCGGGCAGCCACCCCAGGGTCGTGACGGCTATCGCGCCCAGGAACCCGACGACGAACAGCGGCATCAGCGGCGGCCGTTTGCCTCCCGCCTGGGCGGCCCGTCGGCTGCCGAGCGAGACCAGCGCGATCATCGGTGCCAGCAGCACCACCCGAGCCAGCTTGATCGGCACGGCGATGCTGAGCAGGTCATGGCCGCCAGCGATCCCGGCTGCCGCGACGACCTGCGCCACCTCATGCACCGAGCCGCCGATTAAGGTTCCGGCCGCTCCTTGACTCATTCCGAACAGAGCGACGACGCCAACCGAGCCGGGGATCATGAGGGTCCCGAACAGCACCACCATGGCGACGGCGGAGGCGACCTTTTCCTGCGACGCACGCACCACCCCCTGCATGCCGGCGACCGCGGCCGCACCGCAGATGGAGAATCCGGCGGCGATAAGCCTCGTCAGCTCGCGGTCGATCCCGAACAGTCGTCCGAGGAACACCGTCGCGAAGAAGGCCCCGGCGACCGTGCAGGCGACGATGACCAGAACCCCAGGGCCAAGCGCGAGGATCTCAGGCAGCGACAGCTGCAGGCCAAGGAGTACGACGCCGGCCCGCAGCAACGTCTTGGCGGAATAGTCGAGTCCGGGCTGGAGCACGGCTGAGACAGGCACTAGGTTCCGGCAGGCGGCACCAGCGATGATCGCCAGCAACAAGGGCGAGACTCCGCCCAACCGAGGTCCAATGAGCAGGCAAGCGACGGCCACCCCAAAAGAGAACAGCAACCCGGGAAGACGCGCATTCAAGCGACTGAGAACCGGATTCGCGAACGTGGCCACGGCCGTCACCCTATGCCCACCCTCGTGTCCGCCTTGGCGGGGGTGCCTAACCGCGTCGCCCAGCGGGCCAGCCACCGGTTCCAAGGGAACTGACCGAGCGTTGCAGGCCCGTCATACCGGATCGGTTGGACGCGAACGCGGCGAGGTTCTCGCTGTCGCCGCGTAGATGTCGACAATGTGATGGTGGGTGCGATGAACTTCGCCGAGCTGGCGCTGATCTGTTTGGTGGCGATCGTGGGGCCGGTGCTGTCCGTGCCCCGGGCGTTCCAAGTTCCGGTTGTCGTCGGTGAGCTAGCCGTCGGGCTGTTGCTTGGCCGCACCGGTTTCCAGGTTCTAGACGCATCGAACCCGGTGCTGACGTTCCTGGCCGAGATCGGCTTCGTGCTCGTGATGTTTGTTGCCGGCACGTCCGTTTCCCTCCGTGGCGCGGGCGTATGGTCGGTGGTGCGGGCCGTGGCCGTCGGGGTGGTCTCGGTGCCGCTCGCCGTCCTCGTCGCCCATGTCTTTGGTACCGGCCATGCCGCGCTGTACGCGGTGTTGTTCGCGTCTTCGTCTGCCGCGACGATCCTGCCGATGCTCAACGGCACGCCGTTGAAGGCCAAACCCCTGGCGGAGATGGTGCCGCAAATCGCGATCGCCGACACCGTGAGCATCGTCTCGCTGCCGCTAGTCCTCGACCAGCGTGATGTCCCTCGCGCCGCGACTGGGGCCCTGCTGGTAATCGCCGGCGCCGTCGCTGCCTATTGGGCGTTGCGGTGGGCGCGGACGAAGGGGGTCTTAAAGCGCGTCCACGACCTCTCGGGAGACCGCGGTCTAGCCCTGGAGCTTCGCGTTCTGCTGACCTTGTTGTTCGCGCTGGCCGCGATCGCCCAAGCCATGGGGATTTCGACGATGCTCGCCGGCTTCGTCACCGGCGTCGCCGTCTCCAAGGTAGGGCAGCCTCGTCGTGTCGCCAAACAGTTCTTCGCCCTCACCGAGGGCTTCTTCGGCCCGATCTTCTTCGTCTGGGTTGGTGCCCAACTCGACCTACGCAGCCTCGGTGACCACCCGCAGGCGATCCTCCTCGGCGTCGCGCTCGCAGTGGCGCCCCTGATCGCTCACGGCGCGATGGTCGTCACCGGCCAGCCCCTGCCCATCGCGCTCACCACCGCCGCACAGATGGGGGTTCCCGTCGCGGCGATCGCGCTGTCGGCCCCGCGCGGACTGCTGATACCAGGCGAGGACGCAGCCATGCTGCTCGGCGCCTTGCTGACTGTGGTGACGACGACCTTGCTCACCGGGTCGGTCATCAAGCTTGCACGCTAGCCCACCGAGTGCGTGCCCGATGGTGGGCTGCAATCTCGCGCTGAGCAGGTCCCAAGTTCACGACGATCGGGTCTTGAATCTAGTCTGGAGGGGTACGTCGACACCCTGCCTGTCGACCGTAAGTCCGACTGCACGAAGCGTTTTCGATCATAAACTAGCCTCATGGCCCACAGGGACCCCGGCCTGTTCGATGTTGCAGTCGCGTACGGTCCTAAAGGGCAGAGGTTTGCTAGTGAAAGGAAGTGATCGAGTGGCGTCCCGCTCCGAGGGGGAAATCACCACCACCGGACGTCCGTCGCGTGTCGCCCGCCTGGGGGGCGCGCGAGGTAAGAGGCGCCAGGCTCCGATTCTGACGTGGGCTGGCATGGCCGGCCTACGCGGTTCAACCGACGTCTACGACGCCAACCACCCGGCGCTCGAGCCTCAGCTCGAGGACCTCGGGGACGAGCAGCCTGGGAAGCTCGATCGCGTCGTCTTCGGCGTCACCGCGCTCCTGTCGGTCGCGTTCGTGCTGTGGGGCGTCTTCTCGCCGCAAACCCTAAGTGCCGCCGCCGGTGCGGGTCTCGAATGGGTGGTTCACAGCACCGGATGGCTGTTTGCCCTAGCCGCGACGGGATTTGTCTTCTTCGTAATCTGGTTGGCCCTCAGCCGGTACGGCGCGATCCCGCTCGGGGCCGACGGTGAGGCTCCCGAGTTCTCGACCGTTTCCTGGGTCGCGATGATGTTCAGCGCCGGTATGGGGATCGGTCTGATGTTCTACGGCGCCGCCGAGCCGCTGGCCCATTACCTGACGCCACCGCCCGGCCAGCCGATGTCCAACGCCTCCGATGGCCTCCGCATCGCCATGGCCACCACGCTGTTCCACTGGGGTCTGCACCCGTGGGCGATCTACGCCGTCGCAGGAGTCGCCATCGCCTTCAGCGTCTTCCGCAAGGGGCGCCCCTTGACGATCTCAGCGGTCTTCGAGCCCCTCCTGGGCAAACGCCAGGCCTACGGCCCGGGCGGCAAGATCATCGACATTTTCGCGATCTTCGCGACGCTGTTCGGCTCCGCGACCTCGCTCGGCCTTGGCGCTCTTCAAATCGCCCATGGAGCGCAGATCGTCGGTTGGGCGGGGCAGGTCAGCAATGCGTTCTTCATTATCCTGATTACTGCGCTGACTATCTGTTTCATCCTTTCGGCGGTCTCTGGCGTGGCCAAGGGAATCCAATACCTGTCGAACATCAACATGGTGTTGGCGGTCATCTTGGCGGTGTTCGTGTTCGTCGTCGGCCCGACGGTGTTCGTGCTGAACCTGATGCCGACGACCCTCGGCACCTATCTCGAGAACATCATGCTGATGTCGTCGACGACCGGTGCCCTGGGCGGCGACGCCGACAAGTGGCTGTCGTCGTGGACGATCTTCTACTGGGCATGGTGGGTCTCGTGGACGCCGTTCGTGGGAATGTTCATCGCCCGGATCTCGCGGGGACGCACTATCCGCCAATTCGTCGCGGGTGTGCTGCTGCTCCCGAGCGCGGTCTCGCTCGTGTGGTTCGTGATCTTCGGTGGTTCCGCCATCCACGCCGAGCAGTCCGGGGCTCAGCTTTCGGCTGCCGGAAGCGCCGAATCCACGCTGTTCGCGCTGCTGCAGACGCTGCCTTGGCATGCGATCACGTCAGTGCTGGTCATGGTGCTAGTGGCGATCTTCTTTGTCTCCGGCGCCGACTCCGCATCCATCGTCATGGGCACTCTCAGCGAGAATGGGGCCATCGAACCTAGGCGCACCACCGTCGTGTTCTGGGGCGTCGCCACTGGGGCCGTGGCGGCCATCATGCTGGTTGCGGGCGGCAAGGATGCCTTGTCCGGGTTGCAGTCGGTCACGATCGTCGCCGGTTTGCCGTTCCTGATCGTCATGATCGCGATGTCCGCTGCCCTCATGCGCGACCTCCGCAATGACCCGCGGATCGTTCGCGGTCGCTTCGCCGATGTCGCCCTCGACCAGGCTGTCATCCAGGGCGTCAGCGCCCACGGTGATGACTTCGCCATCGCGGTCGGTAAAACGGCGCCGGGCAAGGGCGTCGGCTCCCTGGTATCGACGCCAGAACCCGAGCCGGAACCTGAGGAGTCCGAGTGACGGCTAGCATCGGATCGTCCACGAGGAGGAACTGATGGCCGACCAAATGCTCACCCCGATCACCTACGGCGCTGTGCGAGCCGCGAACCGTCTCGTCATGGCCCCGCTGACCCGCCTGCGGGCAGGCGACGACGGGGTTGTGGGTGA
>CAMCJC010000067.1 GCA_945875065.1 uncultured Propionibacteriaceae bacterium
TCCCGGCGGAACCGGAGCTCATCGCCGTATTGGAGGAACTGCGTGGCGGCCGCGTCGAGGTGCGAGTCCCGCAGCGCGGAGACAAACGCACCCTGCTGGCGACCGTGCAACGCAACGCCCAGCTGGCCCTCGAACAGCAAGCCACCAAGCGCGCCACCGACCTGACCACTCGCAACGCGGCGCTGGAGGAGATCGCCGAGGCCCTAGGGCTGCCGGAGCCGCCGCTTAGGATCGAGTGCTTTGACATCTCCCACACGCAAGGCGTGGAGGTCGTCGGGTCGATGGTGGTCTTCGAAGATGGCCTGCCCAAGAAGTCCGACTACCGGCGGTTCATCATCAAGAGCTTCGAGGGCTCCGACGACCTGCGCGCCATGGACGAGGTCCTCTCCCGCAGGCTTGGGCGCCTGCTGGACGAGCGGGGCCGTGAGGACGACGTCGACGGCCCCCTGCTTGTCGACCCCACCACCGGAGCGCCCCGTCGCTTCGCCTACGCGCCGGCCCTGATAGTCGTCGACGGTGGTGCCCCGCAGGTGGCCGCTGCCGCCCGCGTCCTGGAGGTCCTAGGACTTTCGGAGGAGATCGCGCTGTGCGGCCTCGCTAAGCGTCTGGAAGAGATCTGGTTGCCCGGTGAGGACTATCCGGTGATCCTGCCGCGAGCCTCCGAGGGGCTCTACTTGCTGCAGCGCCTTCGCGACGAGGCCCACCGGTTCGCCATCACCCATCACCGGGGCCGCCGCACCAAGAACATGCTCGCCTCGGCCCTCGACGGCGTGCAGGGCCTGGGGGAGCTACGTCGTAAGGCCTTGATGACGTACTTCGGGTCGCTGAAAAAGCTGCGCGCCGCCTCCGCAGAGGAGATCGGGCAGGTCCCGGGCTTCGGCCCCAAGCTTGCCGAAGCGGTCCATCGAGCCGTCGCCGACACGGCCGGCGAGGCCATTAACCTGGCCACCGGCGAAGTCACCGAGACCTGAGCCAATCCGTCGGCTGGGGATGAAACCGACTAGATTTTGTCGTGTGAGAAATCCGGGCAGGCGAGCGACGATCAGCGACGTCGCCACGGCGGCCGGGGTTTCTCGCACCACTGTCTCGCTCGTCTTGGCCGATCATCCCCGCATCACCGAAGCCACGAAGACCAAGGTTCGTCAAGCCATGGCCGACCTGGGGTACGTCTACAACCGGGCCGCGACGGCCGTCCGCAGCGGCCGCTCCGACCTCCTAGGCTTGCTCGTCACCGACATCCGCAACCCAATCTTCGCGGAGCTGATGATGTCGGTCGACCGCTGCGTGGAGCGAACCCAGACGTCCACGATCCTCGGATTCTCTTTCGACAGTCGTGAACGCCAAGCCCGGATCGCCCGTTCGCTAGTCGAGCACATGGTCGGCGGGCTCTTGCTGCTGCCGACCGCCGACACCATCGCCGACGACCTCGCATGCGTCAAGGATTTGCCGGTCGTCCAGCTCCTCCGAGAAGTGCCCGGGCTGCCCTCCGACGTGGTTGGCGTAGACAACCTAGGATCGGGGACCAGCCTTGGTGAACATCTGGCCGCCGTAGGCGTGGGTCGCGCGCTACTGGTCGGCGGGGAGCGGGCCTCTCAGCAGTTCGAAGAGCGCCTCCAAGGGCTGCGCGTTAGCGTCGATACGGCTCCGGTGCTGGGTGGGGCCGTCGGCCTGGAGGCGCGGCTGGGGGAGGGACCCGACTGTGTCGTGACCTACAACGACACCCACCTGCTCGCCGTCCTGCACACATTGCGCGACCGTGGCCTTGAACCCGGGGTTGACGTCAGGGTCGCCAGCTTCGACGACACACCCATCGCCCGCGGGGTAAAACCCTCGATCACATCCGTCGACCATCACGCCGGCACCATTGCTGAACGCGCGGTTGAACTCCTGAATGAACGGATAGCCGACCCCGAACGGCCCTGGCGGCGCGTGACGGTTCCGGGTGAGCTCGTGGTCCGCGAGTCGACGCGGGTTGTTCCGCCGTGTTTCGCACCCTAAACTTAGTGTATCGATACACTGAATTGAGGTCACCGATGTCCGCAACCGTGCAGCCCGCCCTGAGCCAACTGGCCCAGTCCTCGCGCATCGAACGCCTCCGTGAGGCGATGCTCGCCGAGCCCCGGATCGTTTCCCTCGATCAGGCGAGGATCACGACGCGCGTCTACCAGGACCACGCCGACGAACCCGTGATCGTACGGCGGGCGCTGGCGCTCGCGGCGGCGCTGCGCGAGGTGCCGATCCGGATCACGCCCGGCGAACTGATCGTCGGCAACCGCACCCCGACGGCACGGGCCGGGGTCGTCTCGCCGGAAGCTGGCGCGTCGTGGATTGATCGCGAAATCGAAACGCTGCCGACCCGGTCTCAGGACAAGTTCCAGGTCGACGCGGAGACCATCCGCTCGTTCCGCGAGGACGTCTTTCCCAGGTGGCGGGGGATCTCGCTCGAGGACGTCATCAGGGCGAGGTACGGCGCCGAGATCGATGCCATCGGCAAGGTCGTCAAGATCAACCAGAAAGACCACGCACAGGGCCACATCTGTCCTAACGTCGAGCGCTGGCTAGCGGAAGGGCCGGCTGGGCTGGCCCGCGAAGCTGCCATCCGAGGTGCCGCCGCTGAGGGGGAGGCACGCGACTTCTACCGCGCCGTCGAGATCGCGATGCAGGGGGTGCAGGCCTTCGTCCTGCGCTACGCCGAGCTTGCAGAGCGCCTCGCGAGCGAACACGAGGCCGATCGCGCCGACCTGGCTGAAGTCGCCCGCATCATGCGACGCTTGGCCGTCGAGCCGCCGGCGACGTTCCACGAAGCCGTGCAGGCGACGTGGCTGCTGTTCGTCGTGCTGCACACCGAGTCGAACGCGTCGTCGTTCTCACCCGGCCGCCTCGACCTAGCGCTCCTGCCGTTCTACGAGGCAGGGATCGCTGCCGGCACCCTCACGGCTGAGACCGCCCTGGAACTCCTCGAATGTTTGTTCTTGAAGTTCAACCAGGTGGTCTACCTGCGCAACTCGCACAGCGCCAAGTATTTTGCCGGCTTTCCGATCGGCTTCAACATCGCCGTGGGCGGGCAGGCTGCCGACGGCGATGTCGCCAACCCTCTGTCGTTCCTGCTCCTCCAGGCTCAGAAGCACTTGGGCCTGCCACAGCCCAACCTCTCGGTGCGGCTCCATGACGGCACCGGCGACGACCTCCTCAAGGAGGCGATCCGGGTGGTGGCTCGCGGCAGCGGGATGCCCCAGTTCTTCAACGACAACGCCGTTATCCCGGCTTTGGAACGGGTTGGAATCTCACGGGCAGACGCCCGAAACTACGCGATCGTCGGCTGCGTCGAACTCACCACCCAGGGCAACAACCTCGGGTGGAGCGACGCGGCGATGTTCAACCTCAACAAGGCGCTCGAACTGACCCTCACCGGCGGCGTCGACCTGCTGACCGGCGAACGGATCGGCCCGGACTTTGGCGATCTCACCCGCTACGACACCTGGGAGGAGCTGGAGACGGCGTTCGCCGCGATGATCGAGCACTACGTCTCCCGCATGATCAAGGCCTGCGAGGTCGTTGAGCGGGCCCACATGGACGTCCTGCCGACCGCCTTCCTCTCCGCCGTCATAGACGACTGTCTCGCGTCCGGCGTCGACGTCACCGCCGGCGGCGCCAAGTACAACCTGTCCGGCATCCAGATGATCCAGGTCGCCTCGCTAGCCGACAGCCTTGCCGCGTTGAAGAAACTCGTCTTCGAGGAAGGCCTCATCACTCGGGAGCGGATGCTTGGGGCCCTGTTAGCCGACTTTGAGGGGTTCGAGGTCGAGCAGGCGCTGCTGCTCAACAAGGCCCCCAAGTACGGCAACGACATCGCCTACGTCGACGACCTTGGCCTGAAATGGGCCCGCTTCTTCGCGGAGCAACTCGCCGAGTACACCAACGTCCGAGGCGGCCGTTACCACACGGGCATGTATACAGTCTCCGCACACGTCCCGATGGGGCAGAACGTTGGTGCCTCCACTGATGGTCGCAAGGCTGGCACCCCGCTGGCCGACGGAGGTCTGTCTCCGGTCTATGGGCGTGACATGGCTGGCCCGACCGCCGTGCTCCACTCTGTCGCGCGTCTCGACAACGAACTAACCTCGAACGGCGGTTTGCTAAACCTAAAGTTATTTCCCGAGTTTTACGAGTCTGAGACCAACATTGACAAGTTCGCCCAGTTCTTGCGAGGTTTCGTCGCCCTTGAGGTGCCGCACGTGCAGTTCAACGTCGTGCGTCGCGAAGACCTCATCGCCGCGAAGGCCGACCCCGATCGCTACCGTTCCTTGACGATTCGGGTGGCCGGGTACACCGCCTACTTCACAGAGCTTGCCGGCGACCTCCAAGACGAGATCATCGCCCGCACCGTGCAGGACCTGTAGGAGTGGCAGAAAGCGAGCTGTCGGCGAACGTCGTCGACATCCGGCGCTTCTCCACCCACGACGGCGGCGGCATCCGCACCACGATCTTCCTGAAGGGATGCAACCTGGAATGCAGTTGGTGCCAGAACCCCGAGAGCATCTCGGGCAAGGTCGAGCCGGTGTTTCTGCCGAGCCGATGCATCGGCTGCGGCCTGTGCCTGGAGGTCCCAGGGGGAGCGGCGAGCCGCGTCGGAGACCGCATCTACGTCGATGCAACCAGGGTCGGGGCCGACTGGGAGGCTCTGACCAGGGTGTGCCCGACGGGCGCGATCACCTGGAATGCCCGCTCCTACACCGTAAGTGAGCTAGTCGAGCTGGCCCAGCGGGACCGCGCCTTCTTCGGTACCGACGGTGGAGTCACCCTATCTGGAGGCGAGCCGTTGTTCCGGCCGCATTTCGCCGCCGCCCTCCTTCGCGCGCTGAAGCAGGCCGGGATCAACACCGCGATCGAGACGGCCCTCAACGTCCGCACGGAGTTCGTCTTGACAGCCCTCGAATGGACCGATCACGTCTTCGCGGACTGCAAATTGCTTGACGTCGCTGCCCACCGCCGTCATACCGGTAGCGGCAACGAACGCATCCTGGCGAACCTGGAAGTCCTGCTGACGGGTCCGCGCCGCGCCGACGTGACGGTGCGGACCCCGCTCATCCCCGGCGTAACCGACGGCGACGACAACATCTCGGCCATCGCGTCATTCCTAGCCAGTCTGTACCCGGACGTTACCTACGAACTGCTCAACTACAACCCGCTCGCGGCTGCCAAGTACGATCTCCTGCCCGGCCGCGAGTTCCTATTCCCGAGGGATGCGAACCCGCCGATGCTAGGCCGGAGCCGCTTGGACGAGCTCAAAAGCATCGCCCAAGCGGCCGGTCTCAGATACGTGCTCTAGATCAGTCGACGGCCCGCCGCAGAGCCTCCAAGACGTCGCCAGGGGCCGTTGCGTTCTCCAGCGCCGAGCGGACATTCGGGTTCATCAGCGAGCGCGACAACTTGGCAAGGATGCGCAGATGCTCATCCCCGGCGTCGCGTTCAGGTACCGCGATGAGAAACACGATCTTGGCCGGCTCCCCGTCGGGCGCGTTCCAGTCGATGCCGGGCGTACGAGCGAAGGCGACCAGCGGATGCACCGCGCCGTCGCACTTGGCGTGGGGGATCGCGATGCCCTCACCCACACCCGTCGACATGATCGCCTCGCGTTCCAGGGCGCTCGCGATCACGGCGTCCGCATCCGCGATCTGGCCGGTTTTCGCACCCAACTGCGTCAGCTCGGCGATCATCTCGTCGCGCGTGGTTGCGACGGGGGCGAGCGTGATCGTCGCCTCGCTGATGTAGCCGAGGATCGATGGCTCCGGCAAGGCGGCCTTCGAGGCAGCGGCCGGTTCGGCTACCGGCACGGCGCGATTGGCAGGTGCCTGCGCGCCGACGGTAGCAAGAGCCGGCTCTGCTGTAGCGGGTGCCTCAGCGCCAACACCGGCTTGGACGGGTTGCTGTTTGGCCGTGACCCGCATGAGCACGATCGCGAGGGCCGCGGTTACGACGGAGCCGATCGTCAATGCTATGACGAACTGGATGGGCTGCCCGATGCCGCCGACGACTGCGACGATCAATCCGCCCCACATCACATGGCCCTCGACTCCGAGAACACCTGCGACCGCGGCACCAACCGCCGCACCAATCATGTTGGCGGGGATGACCGCCAGAGGGTGGGCGGCGGCGAACGGGATCGCACCCTCGGTGATGCCGAAGAAACCCATGCAGGCCGCTGCTATGCCACTCTCGCGCTCCTCGTCGTCGAACAGACGCCTGGCTATGAGGGTGGCCAGGAACATTCCGATTGGCGGAACCGCGATCGCGACGGAGGTCATGCCTTGGGGTAGGAAGTTGCCGGTCGCGATCAGGCCGCCGGCGAACAGGAAGGCCACCTTGTTGACCGGGCCGCCCATGTCGAAGCCGATCATCATGCCGAGCACGACGCCGAGCAGTACGGGTGTGGCCCCCTGCATCCCGGCGAGCCAGTTGGTCAGCGCGGTGAAGAACCACGCGATCGGGCCACCGAGCGCGTAGATGAACCCGAGACCAACCACGAGGGTCGTGACCACCGGAATGACGATGATCGGCCAGATCGGGGCCAGGTACCGGTGGACGGGGATCTTCTTGATAAGGAGTGCGATCGCGCCTGACAGCAGCCCGGTGACGATGCCGCCGAGGAAGCCGGCTCCGGCCTCGGAGCCGTACAGAGCGGGGGTGACAGCGAGCATGCCGGTGATCATGCCGGGGGCCAGACCGGGGCGGTCCGCGATGGCGTAGGCGATGTACCCGGACAGGATCGGCACCATGAGGTTGAAGCCAAGCCCGCCGAGCCCGGCCAGGGTCGCCCAGAACGTGCCTTCGGGGATCTTGAGTCCCCCGGGGCCCGGGACGCCGCCGAGGCCGTACCCGAACGCGATCATGAGGCCGCCGACGACGACGAACGGGATCATGTGCGAGACGCCGTTCATCAGGACCCGGTACAACCCGGTGCGCTGCTTGGTCTGGACACCGGTGGACGATCCACCTCCGGCGGGCAGCGGGTTCGCCTGCAAAGCTTCCTTGATGAGCTTGCCGGGATGGTGGATGCCGTCGGAAACCCCGGAGACGACGACCCGCTTGCCGCCGAACCGGCTGAGGTCGATCTTCGAATCGGCGGCGATTACGATCGCCTCGGCCCGCTCGATCTCCTCGGCGGTGAACTCGTTCTCGACGCCGATCTGGCCGTGGGTCTCGACCTTCATCGTGAAGCCGAGTTCGGTTGCGGTGCGCTCGAGGTTCTCGGCGGCCATGTAGGTGTGTGCCACGCCCGACGGGCAGGCGGTGATCGCCAGCAGGTGGCGAGGTTGTGTCATTTTGGCTCCTTCGCGTCCGGTCCGCGCGACGCCCTCGTCATGCGGTGGGGAAGACAGACAACTGCCGGCCCCGGGGATGTGGACGCTTGCTAGTGTATCGAAACACTAAGGTTGCTTACAGGCGGGGTAGACGTTCACGAGCCCTGGTCAGAGGCGGGGTGTCGTCCCTCGGAGGAGGGCCGCAGCCGCAACCCCGAGAGTCGCGATGGCGAAGCCCGTTGCCATGCCTCCTCCGCCGCCGTAGGCATCGATAGCGATGCCGGCCAGCGCGGAGCCGGCCGCCGAACCAAGCAGCTGCCCCGTGGTCAGCCAGCCGTAGGCCTCCGCGGAATCCGCGAAGCCCACGGAGGCAGCAATCACAGACGACGTGGCAGCGATCGCCGGTGCCGTTCCAAGTCCAGCGATGAACAACGCTACGGCAATGCCCCAGAAGCCGCTCAACACCGTCGCGAGCAGCAGGCCGACCGCCAGGACCGCGAGGCGTAGCGTCAAGCTCCAGTCCCGCAGCACGCGGTTGCCGACGGCCAGGCCGCCCAGGAACGAACCGATTGATGATATCGCCAACACCCAGCCGCTCAGCAGTGAGCCCTCGCCGAAGGTGCCGACGGAGCCGGCTTCCATCGCAGCGAGCGCTCCGATAAGCAGGAAGGAAACCGCTGTCATCGCGATCACCGACGGCTTGCGTAGCACCGAGCCGAATCGCCCCGCAGAGGCGGGGATCTTGAGCGCGCGGACGCACGGGTCGAGGACGAACAAGAGCCCGCCGACGAGCTGGATGCCCAGCACAACGAGCATGCCGACGGTGGTGCCGACCGTCGCTGCCATGGTCGTGATCAGCACGGGACCGAGTACCCAGATGATTTCCTGAAGAGCGGCATCCAGATTGAACAGCGCCTGCGTCAGCCCCTTGGGAGCCAGCCGTGGATACAGGGTTCGTGCCGTCGGCTGCACGGGCGGGATCGTCGCGCCGCCGAGGGCGGCTAGCAGCACCATGGCCCACAGCGGCAGCGGTGCTACGACGACCGGTAGAAGAGCTGTTGTCGACAAGAGCAGGCAAGTCAGTAGGACTGCCGAGGCCCCGAATCGGCTGAGTTGCCGGGATACGACGGGGCCAGCAGCGGCCATCCCGATTGACAGCGCCGCGAGCACGGCGCCGGCGGCGGTGTAGTTCCCTTTGAGATGCTCGACGTGCATCAGCAGCCCGAGCGAGGTCATGCCGGCAGGGATTCGCGCGAGCAGCTGGGTCGAGATGACCCGGGCTACCCCGGTGGCCCGCAGTAGCTGAGAGTAGTGGCGCACCGGCGAAGTCTATGCCGACGGGCCTGTGATGGACGACGCACTAGGCAGAGGACATATCACTGATCGCCTGTATGAGCGTGTCGCGGCGGTGGCGGTTGCCCCGAAAACTCGTGAGCGATGCCATCGGGGGCACCGGACGGGGTAGTTGTCATCATGGTGCCCGGGCTCAGCGTGATGATCTGGTCACAGGCATCCCGAACGATGGGGTTGTGTGTGGCGACGATGACCGTCGCTCCTCGCTCAGCCAGCCCCCGGAGTCCTTGCACCACAGCCGCAGCGTTCTCCTCGTCCAGCGCACCCGTGGGTTCGTCGGCGAGGACCAGCTTGGCGTCGCGTACGATGATCCGGACTAGAGCGACGCGTTGCTGCTCGCCTCCGGAGAGGGTGAAGACCTTCGCTGACAGCTTGTCTTCCAAGCTCAACTGTGCGAGAACCGCGGTGAGCTTTTCACGAGGGGTGCCTCGGGGAACAGCGAGTTTCAAGTTCTCGAGTACTGTGGCGTCCTCGACCAAGGCGTAGTTCTGGAACAGGTAGCCGAGGGTGTCCCTCCGAAATCGCCGAAGATCGGAACCCTTGAGGGAGGGCAGGTCCGCCGACTGGAAGACTATGCGCCCCGCAGTGGGGTGCTGGAGTCGTCCGATGCAATGCAACAGGGTGCTTTTGCCGGCTCCACTGGGACCCGTGAGGGCACACATGGTGCCAGCAGGAACATGAAACGAAATATCCCGCCATAGGAGCCGGGAGTCGAACGACTTAGCTAACTGGGCGATCTCCAACACGGGTCAGGCCTCCAGGGTTTCGTTCGAGACGGTTCTTTGATGGCAAGCCGCTAGCGTTGCCAGAAACGTGGCGAATACGACGGCAGTGACACCGCTCGGCGCCGCAATGTCTTGCCACGACAGTCCGGGCTTTGGGATACTGGCGTCGCCCAGGTGCCGGAACGCTGCGTACTGAGAGTTCCGTTCCGCCAAAGTACGAGGAATGTGTGACATGGTTGCTGCGGCGAGTATGACTTCAAGTCCCCAGAGGGGGAGGTAGGAGCCGAGCCATCGGTGGCCGTGAATCTGTCGTACAAAAATGCGCCGCGCTCGCAGCTGACAGTAGGTCGCGGCAAGTGCTCCTCCGGCGAAAACCGCGATGCACGCTGCTGTAATGGTTGCAAAAATCGCTAGATGAAGGTCTCGTTCAATCGCGGTAGCGGCCCGGGCGACTTCGAGTTCAACGGGTGTCACAGATAGAACATATAGCGCCCATTTAACGAGATGTCGTTGTGTTTGGTGGTTTTCTGGGGTGTTA
>CAMCJC010000068.1 GCA_945875065.1 uncultured Propionibacteriaceae bacterium
CGGGCGGCGGCACTCGGTATCGAGCGTTACGTGCTCGACGATGGCTGGTTCGGGGCTCGTCGTGACGATCACGCCGGCCTCGGCGACTGGGTGGTCAGCCCCGATGCCTGGCCCGAGGGACTCCACCCTCTCATCGACCGCGTCAAGCAACTCGGCATGCAGTTCGGACTGTGGTTTGAGCCCGAGATGGTCAACGAGGACTCTGATGTCGCCCGCGCCCACCCCGAGTGGATCATGCAGCTCGACGACCGGCTTCCCCTGCCCGGCAGACACCAGCAGGTCATGAACCTCACGATCGAGGGGGCGTTCCAGCACGTGCTCGGTCAGATGACCGCGATCTTCGAGGAATACGCGATCGACTACGTCAAGTGGGACCACAATCGCGACCTCAACGACGCCGGCACTGCTCCGAGCGGCCGGGCCGCCGTCGCCGCGCAGACCCGCGCTTACTACCGGTTGCTCGATACCCTGCGTGACCGCTTCCCGCATATCGAGTTCGAGTCCTGCTCCTCGGGCGGGGCTCGCATCGACCTTGAGGTGCTGGAGCGTGTCAAGCGAGTCTGGGTCTCGGACAACATCGACCCTGACGATCGCCAGCGCATGCTCTGGTGGACCAACCAACTGCTGCCGGCCGAGGTGATGGGCTCGCATATTGCATCGGGACGTTCACACGTCACCGGCAGGTGGCACGATCTGGAGTATCGCGCTGCGACCGCGGTGTTCGGGCACCTCGGGGTCGAATGGGATCTCGCCAAGGCCACCGCTGAGGAACTCGAGGCGCTCGGCTGGTGGATCGGATGGTACAAACGGAACCGCCGTCGCCTGCTCACGGGCCGACTCGTAAGGCGGGATCTCGCCGAGCGCGGTGTGTGGTTCAAGGGTGTCGTCGGTGATCAAGGGGGCGTCTTCTCTCTCGCGCTGGTCGAAGCCGCGGCGTCGGTCAACCTCGGCATGATCCAGTTCCCGGGCCTGGACCCCGACCGCGAGTATGTCGTGGAGGCGATCGAACGGCAGCCGGTCCCCGCGCCCCATCAAGTGCCCTGGCTGACGCAGCCCCTGGTCCTGACCGGGGCGCAACTCGCCACGGTGGGCCTGCGAGCCCCCGTGCTGCGCCCTTCCACGGCGGTGCTGTTCGATATCAAACCGGCCTGACCAGGTGGCGGACCTGCCTGAGGCGATCGCAGGCTGTCCGGGAGAGAGATTCATAGCCGGAAAGTCTTGCGCGCCGATATTTCTTCGTTGCAGAATTATCTAAGTCCTACCAACGGAGGTACGCGATGTCCAACACCCCGGTCGCTTCGGGGAGCGCTAAGAAGCGGAGTCGAAGCGACTTACCCCTAGCCGTCTTGATGATCGCGCCCGCGTTCATCGGGCTCGCCGTGTTCCTGCTCTGGCCGACCATCTATGGGATCGGACTCAGCTTCACGAACTTCAACCTGCTCACTCCGCCGAAGTTCGTCGGTTTTAACAACTACATCCGCATGATCGAAGACCCCATGTTTTGGAACGCGGCGTGGGTCACCGTCTACTACGTCGTGGTCAACATCGGCGTGCAGACCGTCCTCGCGCTCGGCATCGCCGTCCTGATGCACCGCCTGACGCAGTCGATGATCGTGCGCTCCTTGATCCTGACGCCGTATCTGGTATCCAACGTGGTCGCTGCCCTCGTGTTCTTCTGGATCCTCGACAACCAGCTCGGCATCGGAAACCACATCCTCGTGTCCATGGGGCTGGAGCGAATTCCATTTCTGTCGCAGGACGCGACGGTGATCCCCACCATCGCGCTCATCAACGTCTGGCGCCATGTCGGCTACACAGCGCTGCTGATCTTCGCGGGCCTCCAGACGATCCCAGAGTCCGCCTACGAGGCCGCGAAGGTCGACGGGGCCTCCGAATGGCAGACCTTCTGGCGCATCACGGTTCCTCTGCTGCGGCCGATCCTGGCCCTCGTGCTCATCAGGACGATCATCGGCTCGTTCCAGGTGTTCGACACAGTAGCTGTCACCACTGCCGGTGGTCCGGTCAACTCGTCGCGCGTGCTGCAGCTGTACATCTACAACATGGCCTTCGGGCGATTCCAGTTCGGCTATGCCTCGGCCCTGTCAGTGGGTCTGATGGTGATCCTCGTAGTCATCACCTTCCTCCAATACCGGCTCACGCGGGCCGGCGACACGGACCTCAATTAAGGAGCCAGTCATGACCGCAGCAGCCGTTTCCGCCCACACCGTGGGCTCGGCCAAGCCGTTCCCCATCGGCAAGGTTCTCGCCTGGACCTTCATGGGCATAATCATGGTCATCACGATCGTCCCGTTCTACTGGATGATCCGCACCGCACTGTCCTCCAATGCCGCGCTCTACAGCGGCTCGTCCAGCCTCCTGCCGGCTAACTTCAATGTTGGCAGCTTCGCTCGCGTCTTCGGCATCCAAACTGGTGAGGCCGCGATTGCTCAAGGCGGTTCTGGGCAGTCGATCGACTTCTGGCGCTATCTCGGCAACAGTCTCGTCGTTGCCAGCCTGGTGACCGCGGGGCAGGTGTTCTTCTCCGCCTGCGCCGCCTATGCGTTCTCCCGCCTGAAGTGGAGGGGGCGCGACGTCGTCTACAGCCTGTTCCTCGGTGGCCTCATGGTTCCAGCGATCTTCACGTTCCTGCCGAACTTCGTCCTCATCAAGAACCTCGGTCTCATTGACAGCCTCCTTGGGATCTCGTTGCCGACGATGCTGATGACGCCGTTCGCCGTGTTCTTCCTGCGGCAGTTCTTCATGAACGTCCCAGTTGAACTGGAAGAGGCCGCGCTCCTCGACGGCTCAAGCAAGATCGGCAACTTCTTTAGGCTCATCCTGCCCATGTCGAGCGCCCCGATCGCGACCTTGTCGGTGCTGACGTTCATCGCGTCGTGGAATGACTATTTCTGGCCCCTGATGGTCTCATACAGCGACAACTCACGCGTTCTGACCGTCGGCCTCGGAGTCTTCAAAGCCCAGACCCCGCAGACCGGACCGGACTGGTCGGGCCTAATGGCTGCCACGCTCATCGCTGCGATCCCGATGCTGGTGTTGTTCGCACTCAGCGCGAAACGGATCGTCAACTCCATCGGCTTCAGTGGAATCAAGTGAGGTCCATCATGAAATCCAAGATCGCCACCCTGCTAGCGCTGACCACCGCCGGTGCGCTGCTGACATCGGGATGTGCCCCAGCGAGAACCGATGACGCCGGGGTCATCGACTATTGGTTGTGGGACTCCGCCCAGCAGCCCGGCTACCAGGCATGCGCCGACGCGTTCGAGGCCGCCAACCCCGGGCTCAAGGTCAAGATCACTCAATTCGGCTGGGATGACTACTGGAGCAAGTTGACTGCTGGGTTCATCGCAGACCAGGCGCCCGACGTGTTCACCAATCACGTCGGGAAGTACCCCCAGTTCGTCGACCTTCAGGTGTTGGTGCCACTCGACGATCTCCAAGCGACCCAGTCGATCAACGATAGCGACTACGCTCCCGGCTTGGCTGACCTCTGGAAGGGCCAGGACGGCAAGCGATATGGCGTGCCGAAAGACTGGGACACCGTCGGCTACTTCTATGACGAGAAAGTCACCGATGCTGCGGGCATCACTCGTGAACAACTGCTGTCAATGGACTGGAACCCAGAAGATGGCGGCTCGTTCGAGAAGATCATCGCGCACCTGACCGTCGATACAGCCGGTGTGCGTGGCGACGAGCCCGGATTCAACAAGAACAGCGTCGCCGTCTACGGCCTAGCCTCCGAGGGCGCCGGTGGGGAGAACCTAGGACAGACCCAGTGGGGCGCCTACACCGGTACCTTGGGGTGGAGCCCGCTGGACAAGAACCCCTGGGGAACACGCTTCAATCTTGACGACCCCGAGTTTCAGAAGGCTATGGCCTGGTACTACGGGCTGGTCGACAAGGGCTATATGCCGTCGTTCGAGGTCTTCGGGCGGAACAGCGGTTCGTACCAGCAGGTCGCCCAGCGCAAGGCGGTGCTCGGCATGAACGGCTCCTGGATGATCTCTACGTTCGCTACGATCCCGGACGCGAAACTCGCGGTCGCTCCGACGCCCGTTGGCCCTTCCGGTCAGCGCTCCAGTCCGTTGAATGGGCTCGCCGACTCTGTGACCCGGTTCGCTGAGGACAAGGAAGCGGCCGGCAAGTGGGTGGCGTACATGGGGTCCCACGAGTGCCAGATGAAAATCGCTGAAGCCGGTGTGGTGTTCCCGGCTCGTCCGGAGGCTACGCAGCGGTCGGTCGAGGTACGACGTGAGGCGGGTCTGGACGTGAGTCCCTTCACGGTGCATGTTGAGGAGGGCACCGGCTTCACCCTGGCCGTTACCACAAACGCGGCCGACATCTCGGCGTTGACTGTACCTGGCTTCGAGGCGGTGTTCGTCGGGCAGCAGGATGTAAGTTCTTTGACGGAGCTGAACAGCCAGATCAACCGCCTGCTTCAATTGACGCAGTAGCCGCACATCTGAAAGGGGCCCGGTGAAGCTGAGCGACCTCGACCCGACGTCCCGGCTGGTCGTACAGACCGTGCTTCGGCACGGCCCTATCCCCAGGGTGGGGATAGCGCAGCGCACCGGGCTCAGTTCCGGGTCGATGACCCGGCTGACCACGCCCCTTGTCGAGGCAGGGGTGCTGAAGGAACAGCGTCCCGAACAGATGCGCCAACTCGGCCGCCCGGCCCTGCCATTGAAAGTCGCGGACAAGGCAGCCAGGTTCGTCGGAGTCAAGGTCACGCCAGGGTCGCTGCACGCTGTGGTGACGGGGCTGGCCGGCAAGATCCACGGGAACTGGCAGGTCGCAGCTGATACGTTGTCGCCGCGCACCACGGCTGAGGCTATCGCCAAACTGGTGACCGAGTCACTGAAGAAGTATCGGCCACAGGCGGTCGGGATTGCCCTTGCAGCTGCGGTGGGGCCGGACGGAGAGATTCGCGCCGCCCCGCTGCTTGGCTGGCGTCGCGGCAACCTAGAGCAGATGGTGACAGAGGCTACCGGCCTGCCCTGTAAGGCGGCGAACGACGTCGACGCGCTGACCCTCGCAGAGCACTGGGTCGGGCATGGTCGAGGAACCCACAACTTCGCCGTGATCACCGTCGGGTCGGGTGTTGGCGCTGGTGCCGTCGTCGGAGACAACCTTGTCGTCGGTCATCAAGGGGCGGCCGGCATGGTCGGCGAGGCCTGGACGAGTGGGGGACGACGATTCCACGACGTGCTCGCCGATGAGCCGCTGCGCCGGATTGCCAGCCAGGCGGCGGGCCGAGAACTGGCCTTAGCCGAACTGACTGCCTGTGCCGACGCGGCTGAGGTCCTCGACGGTGCCGCGAAAGCCCTAGGGGAGCTGACTGCGCTCGTAGCCCTCCTGCTCGGTCCTGAGAGGATCCTACTGACCGGGGAGGGAATCGTGCATTACACCGACCGACTGCACCTAGTGCGGGCGACGCTGGTCCAGCACCGGTTCGAAGACATCGGTCCCCCGGAACTGGTCGTGGCGCCGCACGACATCTATGACTGGGCGCGTGGCGGGGCCGCCCTCGCCACACGCCTCAGCCTCGCCTACTGACCCAGGCCTTTGCGGCGCAGCAGGTGGGTCACATCAGGGTCCGCTTGGCGGAAGTTCGCCCACGAGGTCATGGGTTCGATGGAACCGCCGCGGCCCAGTAGCTCGCGCCGGAACGTGTCCCCAGCTGCCCGCTGTAGCCCGCCTTGTTCCTCGAACCAGGCAACCGCATCGGCGTCGAGAACCTCAGCCCACAGGTAGCCGTAGTAGGCCGCCGAGTATTGGCTGCCGAAGATGTGGCTGAAATAGCAGGTCCGGTAGCGCGGCGGCACCAAGTCACTCGCGACGCCGGCCCGTTCCAAGGCTGCTCGCTCGAATGCCTCGACCTCGGCGACGTCGTTGGGAAGCTCAGTCTCATCGGCGGTGTGCCAAGCCTGGTCCAGTAACATCGCTGAGACGACTTCGAGCGTCCCGAAACCCGCGCCTTCGCTGCGCGAGGCACGCAGCTTAGTGATGAGGTCTTCGCTCAGCGGTTCGCCGGTCTCGTGGTGGCGGGCGTAGCGGCGGATCAGTGCCTCGTCCCAGGCCCACATTTCGTTGACTTGCGAAGGGAACTCGACGAAGTCGCGCGGAACCGATGTGCCGGCCCGGGACGGGTACTTCACGTTTGACAGCAGGCCGTGGAGGGCATGGCCGAACTCGTGGAACAAGGTGATGACGTTGTCCCAAGTCAGCAACGCCGGCGCATCCTCGGCGGGCGGGGTGAAGTTGCACGTGTTGGTGACCACGGGCAGGGAAGCGGTGAGGCGACCCTGGTCGATGATCGACGTCATCCATGCCCCACCCCGCTTGGTCGACCGGGTGAACGGGTCCACGATGAACAGACCGAGCGGGCCGCCATCCTCCTGCCGCACCTCATAGACCCGCGCATCCGGGGTGTAACCGACCAGATCTTCGCGGCGGTGGAACGTGATCCCATAAAGCCCAGTCGCAGCGGCGAACACGCCCTCGGTCAGAACGCGATCGAACTCCAGGTAGGGGCGTAGCTCAACGGGATCGACTGCATTCTTGGCGGCCAGCTTGGCGGCGTAGAACTCCCAGTCCCAAGCCTCGAGCCGAGCGGTGGGATCGTCGGCGGACAAGAGCTGTTGCAGCTGTTCAGCCTCGTGCCCAGCGAGCTCTACCGCACCTGGCGCGACGCGGCCGAGCAGGTCGGAGACGGCCTCGGTGGTGCGGGCGCAGCCATCGGCGGCAACCCACGAAGCGTGGTGCGGGTGCCCGAGAAGCTTCGCACGCTCGGCCCGGCGATGCACGATGTCCAAGACGATCTGACGGATGTCGTGCCCACCACCAAGACCTCTGCCGAGAGAAGCTGTGAGAACCCGACGCCGAGTCTCACGGTGGTTCAAATCCGCGAGGATAGGCTGATTGGTGGTGTTGGTGAGCTCGATCAGCCAACCGTCAAGGCCGCGATCCTCCGCCGCCGACTTCGCGTTGGCCTTGGCGGCGGCATTGAGGCCGTCAAGTTCGGCCTCGTCCCGGATATGGACGGCTGCGGAGTTTCGCCCGTCGAGCAGGACACGTTCGAAGTCGACCTGCAGGGCGGCGAGTTCGGAGTTGAGTTCGCGTAGCCGCTGCTTGGGTCCGTCGGCGAGGTGGATTCCGGAGCGCTCAAACTGCTGGATGAGATCGTCCAGGTTGAAACGGTCCTCCTCATCAAGCGTCTCCTCGCCGGCGTCGGCGCGGTCCCGCAACTGCACGAGGCGGGCGTAGAGGCGGTCGTCGAGCCAGATAGCGTCGTAGTGAGCGGCCAGCAGGGGAGCGAGCTCCTCCTCCACTGCGCGGCGCTCCTCGGTGGCGTCGGCGGCCAGAACCACCCAGAACGCGTTCTGCGCGCGGGTCAGGGTCGCGCCGCTCAACTCAAGGGCGGTTAGGGTGTTCTCCGCAGTAGCGGGGGCGGCGTCTTTGATGATCGCCTCTATCGCGGCCCGCTGCTCCTCCATCCCGGTGAGCGAGGCTTCCCGGAACTGCGAGACGGTTAGGTTGGCGTAGTCGGGAAGCTGGTACGGCAAGGGCGAGGGCTTAAACAGCGGATTCATGGTCCCCATCAAACCATGCCTATACTCGCCCCTTCTCAGGTATTTAGGAGCTTGACATGGAACCGTTGCGCCTGCACGCGCCGAGCCGACGCGACGCCGTCGTCGTCGACCTGCCCGTGGTGCTGGCGCCCATGGCCGGGGTCACGAACGCCGCCTACCGCGCCTTGTGCCTGGAGCAGGGGGCGGGACTCTACGTGTGCGAGATGATGACGTCAAGGGGCATCCTTGTCGGGGACCGCAAGACTCGGGCGATGCTGACGTTCGACCCCTCTGAGCGGATTCGGTCGGTACAACTGTACGGCGTCGACCCTCAGATCGTTGCGGCCGCTACCCGCGTCCTGGTTACCGAATACGGGGTCCATCACATCGACCTGAACTTTGGATGCCCCGTGCCCAAGGTCACGCGCAAGGGCGGCGGAGGCGTCCTCCCGTACAAGCGGGATCGCCTCCGAGCCATCATACGCGCCGCCGTCCGCGCCGGCGATGAACACGGGGTGCCCGTTACCGTCAAGACCCGCATCGGCATCGACGACGCACACGAGACTTTTCTTGACGCCGGTCGGATCGCCGAGGAGGAGGGGGCCGCGGCGATCGCACTGCACGCTCGCACGGTCCAACAGGCCTATGCCGGTGAGGCTAACTGGAGCCGCATCGCCGAACTCAAGCAGGCGGTGTCGATCCCGGTGCTCGGCAACGGCGATCTGTGGGAGGCCGAGGACGCCTTGCGGATGATGTCCGAGACCGGCTGCGATGGCGTCGTCATAGGGCGCGGCTGCCTGGGCCGTCCCTGGCTGTTCGGCGATCTGGCAGCCGCGTTTGCCGGTGAGGAGCGACGCGCCCGCCCCACCCTCGGCGAGGTCGGCGCGATGATCATCCGCCACGCCGAGCTGCTGGTGTCGCTCATGGGGGAGCGCGGCGTCATCGACCTGCGCAAGCACATGGCCTGGTATTTCAAGGGCTACCCGGTAGGGGGGCTCCGCCGTCGCTTCGCCATGATCTCTACCCTCGACGAACTCAAGGAGTTGGTCGCGATGCTTGACGCCGACCAGCCGTTCCCCACAGCCGAACTTGGCACGCCGCGCGGCCGTCAAGGCAGTCCGCGAGGAAGGGTGATCCTGCCTCACGGGTGGTACGACGACACCAGCGGTCAAGACCTCGATCTCAGTGGTGCTGAAGACGACGTCAGTGGCGGGTAGCCGTCCCAGCAGTTGGCCGCGCGACCTGAGCCGGGAATCCACGGCTACCGTGTCTGAGACCAACCAGGAGGATCGCATGTCCGAAACAGTGACCCTGACCGTCGACGGAACCGAGTACTCGCTGCCGCTGATCCGCGGTACCGAGGGCGAGGCCGCTATCGACGTCTCCCGCCTGAGGGCATCCACCGGCCTAATCACCCTCGACGAAGGTTTCGGCAACACCGGCGCCTGTCGCTCGGCCATCACGTACATCGACGGCGAGCGCGGCATCCTGCGCTACCGCGGCGTGCCCATCGAAGAGCTCGCTGGCAAGTCCAGTTTCATCGAGGTCGCCGAGTTGCTGATCTTCGGCGAACTACCGGATGTCCAGGAGCGCGAGGAGTTTCGGCAGCTGCTGATCGAGAACTCGGCGCTGCACCGCGACATGCGCAAGCACTTCGACGGATTCCCCGTCACCGCCCACCCGATGGCGATTCTCTCGGCGATGATCAACGCCATTCAGGCCTACGACCTGCCCGAGATCCACATCACCGAGGAGACGGGATTCCGACGTGCCGCAGCGATGCTCCTAGCGAAGACTCGGACTATCGCGGCCGCCTCCTACAAGAGCCATGTCGGGCAGCCCCTGGCCTATCCACGCTATGACCTGCCGTATGCCGAGAACTTCCTCCACATGATGTTCTCGGTGCCCTACCGGGACTACGAGGCTACGCCTGAGGTCGCCAACGCCCTAAACCTGTTCTTCGTGCTCCACGCGGACCACGAGCAGAACTGTTCCACCTCCACGGTCCGTATGGTCGCCTCCGGCGGCGCGAACCTGTTCACCGCCGTCTCGGCCGGGGTCACTGCGCTATGGGGGCCGTCCCACGGCGGTGCGAACATGGCGGTGATCGAAATGCTGGAGACCATCCGCGATGACGGCATCCCGGTCGAGCGTTTCCTCACCCAGACCAAGGACAAGTCCTCCGTCATGCGCCTGATGGGTTTTGGCCACCGCCTCTACCGAAACTTTGATCCGCGCGCAAAGATCCTAAAGAAGGCTGCCCACGAACTCCTCGAGTCGATGCGCATCGACGACCCGC
>CAMCJC010000069.1 GCA_945875065.1 uncultured Propionibacteriaceae bacterium
GACATAGAGGAGACTGCTCGTCGGGAGGCGACCAAGCGAGCCCAGAAGATCATCGTTACAGCGATCCAGCGCTGTGCCGCCGAGCAGACCTCGGAGTCGGTGGTCTCCACGGTTGAGTTGCCAAGCGACGAGATGAAGGGCCGCATCATCGGCCGTGAAGGCCGTAACATCCGAGCCTTCGAGCAGATCACCGGCGTCAACGTCATGATCGACGACACACCAGAGACTGTCCTGCTCAGCTGCTTCGACCCGGTCCGGCGAGAGGCCGCGCGGCTGACACTGGTGGATCTGGTCGCCGACGGGCGGATTCACCCGGCCCGCATTGAGGAGGTCTACGAGCGGAGCGTTCGGGTGATGGACGAACGGATCCAACGCTCGGGTGAGCAAGCACTCCTTGAAGTCGGCATTACCGACCTCCACCCTGACCTCGTGCCGATAGTCGGCGCCCTGGAGTTCCGCACGAGCTTCGGTCAGAACGTGCTCGCCCACCTGATCGAGTGCGCCCATCTGGCGGGAGTCATGGCCGCGGAGTTGGGGCTGGATATGGCTGTGTGCAAGCGGGCGGCGTTCCTGCACGACATCGGCAAGGGGCTCACTCACGAGATGGAAGGGCCGCACGCGCTGGTCGGCGCCGACCTGTTGCGTCGCCATGGGGAGAGCGACGACGTCGTTCACGCCGTCGAGGCCCACCACAACGAGGTGGAGCCGCGAACCGTCGAAGCCGTCCTAACCCAGGCAGCCGACGCCATCTCCGGTTCCAGGCCGGGGGCCCGGCGAGAATCCCTGGAGGCGTACGTGGAGCGGATGCAGAACCTGGAGTCGATCGCGACCGCGCACGACGGCGTCATTCGCGCCTATGCGATGCAGGCCGGGCGGGAGGTTCGAGTCATGGTTGCGCCGGAAGAGGTCGACGATGGCGCCAGCCACATTCTGGCGCGTGAGATCGCGGCCGAGGTCGAGAAGAACCTGACCTACCCCGGGCAGATCCGGATCACCGTTGTCCGCGAGTCGCGCGCCACCGAGCTAGCCCACTGACCCGGCCCTGATCCCCCACCGGACCGATGTGGACTCGCCCGGTCCCAGGAGTATGCGGTCACGGTACGTTGGACCCTCGTTGAAGGCGTCGGCCCCGCACGTCATCGGTTCAATGGCGATGCTGTCCCGGGTTGGTGGTGTGAAGACCTGGACCCACTGGCAAGTGGCATCGCCCCAGATCTCAATGCGGCGACCGTCCCCTGCCAGGCTGACCCGCCAGTCGCGCACCAGTGGGTCGGTGAAGGCCGTGTCCAGGTTGGAATCAGCGATCTTGCGGGTGCCGGTGAAGTCGTGTTCGGGAGTAACCGGCCCCAACCGAAGCGGCAGCAGCCGCTCAGGATCGACCCGCAACTCGGCGTCGAACGGGATGGTGAGCTCCACGTTGGCAAGGTCGTCGAAGCGGAAATAGGGGTGGGTGCCGTACCCGAACGGGAGTGGCACCTGGCCAATGTTCGTCGCGAAGACCTCGACTATTAGACCGTCGTCGGTGAGGTGATGCAGGAGCTCGACAGCTAGGGTTCCCGGCCAGCCGCGGCGAGGCCAAAAAGTGGCCCGCTGGCGCACCGAGGTCGACAAGTGAGCAAGGCACTCCCAGGCTAGTCCCACGTTGAGACCGTGGTTGGCGTTGCGGCGCTCGACTTCGTTTATCGGCAGCTGGTAGGCCTCCTCGCCGACGAAGTAGCGGCCATCGCGGATCCGATTGGGCCATGGGATCAGGTGGGCGCCGGCCCACCGTTTCGGCGTCTCATCGGCTGCGTACGTGGCCAGGAGTTCGACACCGTCGAGTTGCAGGCTACGCAGTCCCGCACCCACTTGGGTCGTGACCGCCCGCCACCTGCCATGCCGAATCTCGTATTGTGCGCCTGTGGGATTGACCATGGCGTCACAGTAGCCCGGCGAACCGCGGCACGGGGCGAGAATGCGATTAGAGTTGCCCCACCATGAGCGAACGCACCTATCACGTCATCACGTATGGCTGCCAGATGAATGTCCACGACTCCGAGCGGATCTCGGGCCTGCTCGAGTCGGCTGGCCTGCGACGCGCTGAGGACACGGACGAGCTTGGTTCCGGAGCCGACGTCGTGGTGTTCAACACCTGCGCGGTGCGGGAGAATGCCGACAACCGCCTCTACGGCAACTTGGGGCATATGGCGGCGGTCAAGGCCAAGCGGCCCGGCATGCAGATCGCGGTAGGCGGTTGCATGGCCCAAAAGGACAAAGACCTGGTGCTACGGAAAGCGCCGTGGGTGGACGTCGTGTTCGGAACTCACAACGTTGGGAGTTTGCCGAAGCTGCTGGAGCGGGCACGCATTGAGGATGCGGCGCAGGTCGAAATCGTCGAGGCGCTCCAGACGTTTCCGAGCAATCTGCCCTCGCGTCGGGAGTCGCCTTATGCGGCTTGGGTGTCGGTCAGCGTCGGCTGCAACAACACATGCACGTTCTGCATCGTCCCGCAGCTGCGGGGCAAGGAACTGGACCGCCGGCCTGGCGACATTCTTGGCGAGATCCGGATGCTGGTAGACCAAGGCGTCCAAGAGATCACGCTCTTGGGTCAGAACGTCAACGCCTACGGTGTTGAGTTTGGCGACCGGCAGGCCTTCGCGAAACTGCTGCGCGCCTGCGGCGAGATCGATGGGCTCGAGCGGGTCCGGTTCACGTCCCCGCACCCCAAGGACTTCACCGATGATGTTATCGCCGCAATGGCTGAAACCCCCAACGTCATGCCGCAACTGCACATGCCGTTGCAGTCTGGCTCGGACGCGGTGCTCAAGGGCATGCGGCGCTCGTATCGGAGCGCCAAGTTCTTGGGGATCCTGGAGAGGGTGCGTGGAGCGATCCCACACGCGGCGATAACCACCGACATCATCGTCGGCTTCCCGGGCGAGACCGATGAGGACTTCGAGGCCACGCTAGACGTAGTGCGGCAGTCGCGCTTCTCGGCGGCGTTCACGTTCCAGTACTCGAAGCGGCCAGGAACTCCGGCGGCGACTATGCCGAACCAGGTTCCGAAGGCCGTGGTCCAGGAACGCTACGAACGGTTGGTTGATCTGGTGGGGGAGATAGCCTGGGAAGAGAACCGGCGCTTTGAAGGCCAAGACGTGGAGGTGATGTTCGCCGTTGGCGAGGGCCGCAAAGACGCCGAGACGCGCCGGATGAGCGGCCGCGCCCGCGATAACCGTTTGGTGCATGTGGCGGTCGAGGACCCGGCGGAGCAGCCGCGACCCGGTGACCTCGCGACGGTCACGATCACGCACGCCGCACCCCATCACCTGAACTCGGATGCGCCGCTGAAGGGCTTGCGCCGCACCCGTGGCGGCGACGCCTGGGAGGCGGCGGTCAGCGAGCCCGCTAAGGGCGTGGCGCTGGGGATGCCGAAGATCGGCCGTTAGGGTGACAACAGGGGCTCCGATGGTCATCGGAGCCCCTGCTAGACCTGCTCAGGAAGCTGGCTTGTCCTTGCCGGCAAGGCCTTCGACCTTCTCCTTGAGGAAGTCGGCGCCGGCGTCGATCTTGTCGCCGAGCTTGCCGCCGGTGGCCTTGTCGGCCAGTTCAGCGCCCTTGTCGATGGCGCCGTCGATCTTGTCCTCGTGCTCAGCGACCTTGTCGCCGATACCGTCGAACACACCCATATTCATCCTCCTAATCCGGGCGAGCAGGATGCACCGCCTTCATCCATCATGCCTGGTTCCGCAATAGTTCGCACCCGCTGGCAAAATTGGTACATGCCCCTTCCCGTGATCGTTCTGGTTGGCCCAACGGCCTCCGGGAAGTCGGCACTGGCGGTCGAAGTGTGCCGGAAACTCGTCCGCACTGGCCGGGCGGCCGAGGTCATAAACGCCGACTCTATGCTCGTCTACCGGGGCATGGACATTGGGACGGCGAAACCGACGGCAGCCGAGCGCCGGGGCGTCGTCCACCATCTGGTTGACATCATGGAGGTGACCGAAACCGCCTCGGTAGCCGAGTTTCAACGGCAGGCCCGCGGGGTCATCGAAGCCCTGCGGAGCCGGAAGATCGTGCCAGTCGTCGTCGGAGGATCGGCGCTCTACACGCGGGCGGTGATCGATCACTTCGAGTTCCCCGGATCAGACCCGGAACTGCGCGCGCGACTCGAGGCCGAACTCGCCGCCCTGGGGCCCGCGGATCTGCATGCCCGGCTGGCCTTCCTGGCCCCTGACTCAGCCGCGCTCATTGAGCCTGGCAACGGGCGCCGCATCGTTAGGGCACTCGAAATCCACGAGTTGACTGGCGGGCACCGGGCCAGCCTCCCCGAGTGGACCTACGAGCTCAGCGGAGTTCACCAGTTCGGGCTCGAGATGCCACGCCTCGACTTGGACCGCCGCATCGATGCCCGGGTGGACCAGATGTTCGCCTGCGGTCTGGTCGACGAGGTCAGCGCCCTGGTCCGCGTCGGGCTCCGAGACGGGAAGACGGCGAGCCGTGCGATCGGCTACCGTCAGGTACTGGACTTCCTGGATGGCAAATGCTCGCTCCAGGAAGCAAGCGACGAGATCAAACGCGCAACGCGCCGGTTCTTCCGCAAACAGCTCGGCTGGTACCGGCGGGACCCGCGCATCACCTGGCTCCCGGCTGGCGATCCGGCGAATCTGGGACGCATCCTCGGAGCGTCTGGCTTGGGCTAGAGCACGAACGGAAAGGGACACCATGCTGTTCTCGAAGGGGAACGCCACCGGAAACGATTTCGTGATCGTCGACGACCACCACGGCGCGATGGATCTGCCCGCCCAGCAGGTGGCCCGGGTGTGCGACCGCCACTTCGGCATCGGCGGCGACGGGTTGCTGCGCGTCGTTCGAGCAGGCAGAGTGCCCGGCTACAACTACGACCCGAACTTGTGGTTCATGGACTACCGCAATGCCGACGGGTCGATCGCCGAAATGTGTGGCAACGGGCTGCGGCTGTTCGCGCGGCATCTTCTGGAGCAGAGCCTGGTCGGGACGGCGGAGTTCGAGGTGGCTACCCGCGTAGGTCTCAAACGCGTCCGAGAGCAGCAAGACGGCAAGATCGCCGCCGACCTGGGTGAGGTCCGGCTTGGAGCTGAACTGGTAACGATCGAGGCCGCCGGCCGTACCTTCCAAGCGCACCCGGCCGATGTCGGCAATCCGCACGCCGTGTGTTTCGTCGACGATATAGAGGCTCTCGATCTAGGCCCAGCACCAGCGTGGTCACCCGTAGAGGCTTTCCCGAACGGGGTCAATGTTGAGTTCGTGCAGGTCATGGAGGCCGGGGTGCTGCGCATGCGTGTCCACGAGCGCGGCGTTGGCGAAACCTTGAGCTGCGGTACTGGGGTGGTGGCCGCCGCCGCGGTGTATCGGGCCATCAGCGGTCACGATGGCCCAGTCCAGGTGATGGTGCGCGGCGGCGAACTCACTGCCACCTTCGAGGACGGCCACGTCTGGCTCACCGGGCCGGCGGTGGTTGTCGCCGAGGGCGAGTTCCGCGCCTGAGGCGATCGATTCTTGTCGGTGCGGCCTGCCACAATGGTTCAACGATGAGTGCACCGACCGATCCATACGATTACGACGGCGACCAGCAAGAACTGGTCGAGCGACATTCCCTGCGCCGCGTCGCGGGGATGCGCACCGAGCTCCAGGACGTCTCCGAGGTAGAGTACCGGCAACTTAGACTGGAACGCGTCGTGCTGGTCTCGGTGTGGACCAGCGGCACCCAGCAAGACGCAGACAACGCGATGGCAGAGTTGAAGCTCTTAGCCGAGACCGCCGGCTCCGAGGTGCTGGAGGCGCTGGTGCAACGTCGCGCCCACCCTGACCCGGCAACCTACATCGGGCGCGGCAAAGTTGAGGAGGTCGCCGAGGTGGTCCGCGCCACCGGCGCCGATACCGTGATCTGCGATGGCGAGCTAGAGCCTGCCCAGCTGCGCAACCTGGAGGATCGCGTTGGAGTCAAGGTCGTCGACCGGACCGCCCTGATCCTGGACATCTTCGCCTCGCATGCCAAGTCCGCTGAAGGTAAGGCGCAGGTCGAGTTGGCGCAGCTGCAATACCTGAAGCAGCGTCTGAGGGGCTGGGGCGGCAACCTGTCGCGCCAGGCCGGAGGCCGCGCCGCAGGAGGAGCTGGAATCGGCGGTCGCGGGCCTGGCGAGACCAAGCTTGAGACCGACCGGCGGCGCATCCACCATCGCATCGCTCAGCTTAGGCGCCGCCTGAGACAACTTGATGTGACGCGCGAGGGCAAGCGGGCCGAGCGCCGCCGTCACCAGGTGCCGAGCGTCGCGATCGTCGGCTATACCAACGCCGGGAAGTCGTCATTGCTTAACCGGCTGACGGGGGCCGGCGTGCTGGTCGAGGATGCCCTGTTCGCGACTCTGGATCCGACGACCCGCCGCTCTCAAACCAGCGACGGCCGCGTGTTCACCCTGACCGACACCGTCGGGTTCGTCCGACACCTGCCGCACGACCTTGTCGAGGCGTTCCGCTCCACCCTCGAAGAGTCCGCCACCGCCGACCTGTTGCTGCACGTCGTCGACGCCGCCGACCCCGACCCGGAGGGCCAGATCGCCGCCGTCCGCCAAGTCCTGGCGGAGATCGGGGCGCTCGAGGTCCCCGAGCTGTTGGTGTGTAACAAGGCAGACAAGGCGGACGCGGAAACCCTCCTCGCCCTGCGCGCCAACCATCCAGGGTGCGTGATCGTCTCCGCCCGCGATGGCCGGGGTATCGAAGAGCTTGCGCGGGCCGTCGAGGAACGGTTGCCGAGCCCTGATGTCGCCGTATCCGCGCTAGTCCCGTACGTTCGCGGCGACCTCATGGACAAGATCCACAAAGCAGGGGCTATCGATGAACTCGAATGCACCGTCGACGGGACCAGGGTCACCGCCCGCGTACACCCGGGGCTCGCAAGCGAACTCGAGCCGTATCTTGTCTGAGCTTGCGGACCGGATCCTGCAGGCGTCAATCTCCGGGATTAAGGGCGGCGAACGGCCGGGCCAGCAGGCGATGGTCGCTGCCATCTCAGACGCGCTCGCCGAGGGCATTCACCTACTGGTGCAGGCCGGCACCGGCACCGGTAAGTCGCTCGGCTATCTCGCGCCCGCCCTGGCCCGCATCGTGGAGCACGACGACCGGGTCGTGGTGGCAACCGCCACCCTGGCGTTGCAGGCGCAGCTAGCAAACTCCGACATTCCCGCCGCCCTCGAAGCGGTGGAGAAAGTCACCGGCAGGCGACCCAGCGCCAGCGTCCTGAAGGGGCGTACCAACTACGCGTGCCTGTACAAGGTGCGTGACGGCCTCGTCGAGGCCGGGCAAGGCAGTCTCATTGGGGCGGCCGACCTAGAGGAGACGAAGTCGGAGCAGTCACCGTCACGCCTGGGGGTCGAGGTCCTGGCGCTGCGTGAGTGGATCGATGAGGAGCTCGCCTCAGGGGGTGGCGGTGACCGCGACGACGCCCCCACCCACACCGCGCAGGCCTGGCAACAGGTCTCGATTCCCACCCGCGAGTGTCTATCCAGCAAGTGCCCGTTTATCGCCGAGTGCTTCGTGGAGCGTTCCCGTTCCGCTGCGGCGGACGCTGACTTGATCGTTACCAACCATGCGCTCGTCGCGATTGACGCCATGCACGGCCACTCCGTGCTGCCGGAACACTCCGCTCTCATCATCGACGAGGCCCACGAACTCACGAGCCGACTCACGACCGCCGCCACGGGCGAGCTAGCCGAAGCGGCGGCCGAGCGCGTCGCGAAACGCTGCCTGACCTGGCTGGACGATGACACCGGGGCCGACCTGCTGGAGGCCATCGAGCGGCTCGGCGACGCCTTGGCCGATGCCCCCGCGCAGCGGGTCGACGGGGAAGGACAGTTCACGCTCGCCTGCGCCGCGGTGCGTGACACCGCTCGCAAGGCCGTCTCCGAGCTCACCAAGAAGAAGGACGATCCGGAATGCTCCCAGGCGCTCGGCGCGCTGGGAGAGATCTTCGACGTCGCCGAGCGGATGGCGAAGTTGTCGGATCAGGATGTCGTATGGATCTCGCGCCCGGAGGGCCGCGGCGGTTCCGAACCAGCGCCCAGCGCCCACGTGGCGCCGCTCTCGGTCGCAGGGCTCCTGCGTGAGGAAATCTTCGGATCGGCGACAACGATCCTCACCTCCGCGACCCTCACGCTCGGCGGTAACTTTCGGGCCTTCGCGGGTAGTCTCGGGCTGTCGGCCGCCGACGAGCTGACCGACGGCCGGGAGGCCGGCGAGGAGGGCGGGTGGCGGGCGCTCGATGTCGGATCGCCGTTCGACTATGGGCGGCAGGGGATCCTGTACGCCGCATCCAGGCTTCCGAATCCGGGGCGTGACGGCCTCAGCGAGGAGATTCTCGCTGAGATCGCCCAACTGGTTTGGGCGGCTGGCGGGCGCACACTGGGTCTGTTCGCTTCGCGCCGCAACGCCGAGCAGGCGGCGGCCCACTGCCGCGAGGCCCTACCGGAGCTACGGATCCTCTGCCAAGGAGATGCCCAGCTCTCCGAGCTCCAGCGAGTGTTCAAGGACGAGCCGGAGACAAGCCTGTTCGGGACGATGTCGCTGTGGCAGGGGGTCGACGTGCCGGGGGAGACCTGCCAACTGGTGATCATCGACAAGATCCCGTTCCCGAGGCCAGACGACCCCTTGATGCAGGCGCGGAAACGTGCGGTTGACGAGGCGGGCGGTAACGGGTTCATGCAGGTGGCGGCGACACATGCCGCGCTGCTGCTGGCCCAGGGCGCCGGGCGCCTGATCCGCCGGGAGAGCGACCGCGGCGTAGTCGCGATCCTGGATCCCCGGCTCGTGAAGGCCCGGTATGGCAGCTTCCTGGCGAGTTCGCTGCCCGGGTTTTGGCGCACTACGGACCAGGACATTGCCGCTCGCGCGCTGCTGCGACTGCGTGGGGCCGAATAGGGCCGCGCGGCGCCGAAGGGGGAGACGGCACCGCGCGGCGGCTCATCACATGCCGATGCCGAGCCGGTTGAGATAGTCCATCGGATCGGTGGCGGAGTACACGTCACCGGGGGTGACGCCGGCCGGGTAGTACTCGAAGTGCAGGTGGGATCCGAAAGCGCGGCCGGTGCTGCCGACCTCACCGATCTTGTCCCCGGCCTTGACGGTTTGACCGACGGAGACCTCCTTGCTGTTCAGGTGCGCGTATAGCGTGGAGGAACCATCGGCGGCCTGAATCGCGACGTACGTGCCGGCCCAGGAACCCGCCTTGCCGGCTACGACCTTGCCGGAGGTCACCGCATAGACGGGGGTCCCGGTGGCGGCGGAGAAGTCCTGGCCCGTGTGGTAGCGGGACCAGTTGCCAGTCTTACCGAAATACGCGCCCACCCGGTAGGTGCCGGACGCCAAGGGCATGGCGGCGCCGTCGTTGCTCGCGTTGGGTGCTGTCGGTGAGCCGTTGGACGAGTTTGACTTCCTGGATGACTTGGACTTGCCGGAGGAGGCCGACTTGCTCGAAGAGCTGTCCGAGGCCGAGGTATTGGCCCGCCGCGGTTTGGAGGAACGGCGGTCATCGTCGTGCTGGGAGGACGCCGCACGCTTGGGTCGCTGGGTACGTTCCTCGTTCCGCCCGTGAGCTGAGGAGCGCTCGCTGCGTTGGCTCTTGGAACAGGAGTGTCCACTGTCAGGCTGGGCTGCTTGAGCGGGGAGGGTGTTGAGTCCTAGGGAGCCAATGCCGCCGGCCAGCACGAGTGCCGCGAGTGGACGACGCCATGGAGCAGGCGCAACGGGCACGGCGCGCCGTGGCAGGGCGCCGGGCCCGAAGGCATCGGAGCCGTGGCGGGGCTGAGGGTGCTTGCGGAGTCCCATGGTGTTCC
>CAMCJC010000070.1 GCA_945875065.1 uncultured Propionibacteriaceae bacterium
CCTGCTCATCGGCCTGGCAACCGGCAAGTTCCCCCGTCCGGCATCTGTCGTTGTTGAGGGAGAACCGGCGGCAGAGCTAGACCGCGCCTGGCGGTCGTTGCTGCCGGAGATCCCACTGCGTCGCCGCGGCGACGTGAGTGCGCCGCAGCCGAACCGGGCCCAACTGATCGACGCGTCGCGCCACCTGGCCGCGCGCCCCACGACGCCGTTGCTGTTCCAGCGCCGCCTGCTGGCTGACGCCCGCAAGGCCAACGCGCACATCGTCCTGCCAGAGGGCAACGAGCCTCGCATCCTCAAGGCCGCGGCGGAGGCGGTCGCGGCCGGGGCTGGCCGGCTCACGTTGCTCGGCAGCCCCGAAGAGGTACGCGCCTTGGCGGCTGCCGAGGGCCTGGATCTTGGACCTATCGAAATCATCGACCCGGTGAAGCACCCTTGGCGGGACCGCTTCGCCGACGAGTACGCGGTGTTGCGGGCGAAGAAGGGAGTGACCCGCGAACAGGCCTACGAGAAGGTTGCCGACGTGTCCTATTTCGGCACGATGATGGTGCACGACGGCCTGGCTGACGGCATGGTCTCTGGCGCCGTCCACACCACCGCCCACACGATCCGACCGGCGTTCGAGATCATCAAGACCAAGCCGGGGATCTCGGTGGTCTCGTCATCGTTCCTGATGTGTCTAGCCGACCGGGTACTGGTCTTCGGCGACTGTGCCGTCAACCCCAACCCGACCCCCGCGCAGCTAGCCGACATCGCAGCCGCCTCCGCCGCGACCGCTGAGCAGTTCGGCATCGAGCCGCGGGTCGCGATGCTGACCTACTCCACAGGCACCTCGGGCAAGGGACCCGATGTCGACGCGGTCGTCGAGGCCACGGGGCTCCTAAAGGAAGCCCACCCGGAGTTGGCGGTCGACGGCCCCCTCCAGTTCGATGCGGCCCTCGACCCGGTCGTCGCGAAGGGCAAGGCCCCCGGCTCGCCGGTGGCCGGCGCGGCGACGGTCCTGATCTTCCCCGACCTGGCCAGCGGCAACATCGCCTACAAGGCGGTGCAACGCACGGCCGGCGCCGTGGCGATCGGCCCTGCCCTCCAGGGGCTCAACAAACCGGTCAACGACCTGTCCCGCGGCGCCCTGGTCGAGGACATCGTCAACACCATCTACATGACGGGCATCCAGGCCGGCTGAGCGCCGCCGCGAGTCCTAAGAGGACTGCTTACCTCTCCGGGCCTGCCCGCGGTATCGGCCCGAAATGTCGACAATCGGGACAACGCGTCACACGCGGTTGAGAACCGGGTCGCCTGTGACGCCTTGTACTAGAGGTCGAGTTCCGCGTCGACGGTGATCGGGCCGTCCCCGGGCTCCCATGCGATGTCCCCGGCGAGCCGGCCGACGGCCTTGAGGTCCGCCTGGATGCCCTGGAGGCGCTCCAGCGAAGCGGCGGGGCCTTGGAAGGTGATCCGCGTGATCGCGGTCTTCATGGAGACCTTCGCGTTCGACTTGACCCCCCGGATAGCGATCAGCACCTCGGCGACGTCGTCAAGCAACTCGGGATCGGCCTCAATAGCGATCTCCGAGGCCTTGGGCCAGGCAGCGCGGTGGATCGACGAGGGGTGTGTCCACGACCACGTCTCCTCCGTCACGAATGGCAGGAACGGGGCGAATAGTCGCAGCTGGACGTCCAGAGCGAGGGCCAGGGCGTGCTGCGCGGAGGCCTGCTCAGCGGGTGAGTGGGTGCCGTAGGCACGTTCCTTAACCAGTTCCAGGTAGTCGTCGCAGAAGGACCAGAAGAACGTCTCGGCCGCCTCGAGCGCGACGGTGTAGTCGAACTCCTCGAACGCCGCCGTCGCAGCCTCGACGACTGACGCCAGGGAGGCGAGCATCGCCTTGTCTACGGGATTCGTCACCCGCATCAGGTCACCCGGCTCGGGCGCGAGGCTGAGGACGAACTTGCCGGCGTTGAGGATCTTCATCGCCAGGCGACGCCCGACCTTCATCTGCGACTCGTCGAACGGCGAGTCCGTGCCTGGCCGTGCCATGGCGGCGCGCCAGCGGACCGCATCGGAGCCGTAGCGTTCCAGGACATCGGACGGGACAACGACGTTGCCCTTCGATTTCGACATCTTCTTACGGTCGGGGTCGACGACGAAACCGGAGATCGCGGTTCGGCGCCACGGCACCGAGCCGTGCTCGAAGTGGGAGCGAACGATGCGGGAGAACAACCAAGTGCGGATGATGTCGTGCCCCTGCGGCGCCAGATCCATTGGGAACGTGAGCTCGAACAACTCCGGATCGGACTCCCAACCACACGCGACCTGCGGAGTCAGCGACGAAGTCGCCCACGTGTCCATCACGTCGGGGTCGGCGATGAAGCCGCCCGGCTTGCCGCGCTGGGACTCATTAAACCCGGGCGGGCAGGCCGTCACGGGGTCGACGGGCAGGGAGGCCTCGTCGGCGAGGATGAGCTTGTCATAGTCCGGCTCTCCCTCGGCATCCAGCGGGTACCAGACGGGGAATGGGACGCCGAAGAACCGCTGGCGGGAGATGAGCCAGTCACCGTTGAGGCCACCGACCCAGTTGTCGTAGCGGTGCCGCATGTGGTCCGGCGTCCAGGCCAGTTCCGAGCCGCGAGCCAGCAGCGACGCCTTGAGGTCCTCGTCGCGGCCGCCGTTGGCGATGTACCACTGGCGGGTCGCAACGATCTCGAGCGGTTTGTCCCCCTTCTCGTAGAAGTTGACGGGGCGCGAGATCGGCTTGGGCTCGCCGTCGAGGTCACCGGAGGTACGCAACAGGTCGACGATCGCGGCCCGCGCCGAGAACGCCGTCTTGCCTGCGAGCTGCGCGTAGGGCTCGGCGTTGACGAGCCAATCCGGGGTCTCCGTTTGGAGACGCCCATCGCGTCCGATGACGGTGCGGGTGGGGAGCTCCAGTTCACGCCACCACTGGACGTCGGTCAGATCTCCGAACGTGCAGCACATCGCGATGCCCGCGCCCTTGTCGGGCTCAGCCGCCGGGTGGGCCAGGACCGGGATCTCGACACCGAAGACCGGCGAGGTGACGGTCGAGCCGAACAGGTGCTGGTACCGCTCGTCATCGGGGTGGGCGATGAGTGCGCAGACGCTGGGCAGCAGCTCGGGACGGGTCGTCTCGATGTACACCGGGGCGTCGGACCCGTGGAACGCGACGCGGTGGTAGGCACGGGCGTAGCTGAGGGACTCCTCGCCGCGGGCGACGTTACGGAGGAACGCCCGCTGGGCGACGGCTTGAGTCGACGGAGCGATCGTGGTGTAGAGGCTGTCCCAGTCGATCGACAGCCCCAGGTAGCGCCACAACGCTTCGAAGACCTGCTCGTCGATCGCGGTTAGCTCCTCGCAGAGCTCGACGAAGTTGCGGCGCGAGATCGAGACCTGACGTTTGGGATCCGGCTTGGCCGGTGGGGTGAATCCGGGATCGTAGGGCAGGGACGGGTCGCAGCGAACGCCGTAGTAGTTCTGCACCCGGCGCTCGGTGGGCAGGCCGTTATCGTCCCAGCCCATCGGGTAGAAGACCTCTTTGCCCGTCATCCGCTGGTAGCGAGCGATCGTGTCCGTGTGGGTGTAGGAGAACACGTGTCCGACGTGGAGCGAACCGGAAACCGTCGGGGGCGGGGTGTCTATCGAGAACACCTGCTCCCGCGTTTTGGGGCGTCGAAACGCGTAAGTGCCGTCTTCACGCCATACCTGCCCCCACTTGTCCTCGAGTCCTTCGAGAGCGGGCTTGGTGGGCAGGCCGGAGGCGAAGTTCGTCATGGTGCCGCATGTTAGTTCGGCCGGCTAAGGCGCGTCGAATAGGCGCGCTTAGCCGGCCCGCTACTCCCCGCGGTCGAGCCGGGGTCAGGAGTTCTTGGCAGTCTCGATGCCCTTGAGCACCGACTCCGCGTTCGGCTCGATCAGCACCTGCTTGGAATCTTTGTCGGCGAACACGATCTTCTTGCCCTCGACCGTGTACGTCGGGGTCTCCGAAACGCCGTTTTCATACATGGCCTTAGCCGCCGCGTCCGTGAACGTGTTCATGGCGCCCGTGTCATACAGCGTCTGGAACTGGGTCAGGGCATCGCCCGTGATGCCGGCCTGGGCCGGGAAGTCGACACGCAGCTGCTGGTCGGTGTAACCGGTGCCCTCATGCTTGGGCTGGTTCTTGTAGACCACCTCGTGGTACTCGCGGTACTTGCCGACGACGTCAGCGGCCGCGGCGGCCCTCGCCGCGCGCGTGGAGGACTCCTTGTTCATGCCCGACTGTTTGTTGACCTCGTTGAGGAACGTCGCGGTGCGCACCTCCATGGTGATCTTGCCTTCATCGACCAACTGGGTGAACGCCGGGCCGTAGGTGGTCTCGTAAGACGCGCAGCCGGGGCACTGGTAGTCCTCGTAGACGACGACGTGCGGCGCACCTTCGACAGGCTGGGTGCCGACGGAGTTGATGCGGATGCCCTTGCCGTCCGTGGCGTTCGGGGGATTGATCTGCTCTGCCGTCACCCGCGACTTGAACACCTGCGACAGCACGATCGCGACGATGACGACGACGATGACGCCGACGACGCCAAGCCCTACCCACATCATCCGTTGGGCTCGCTTGCGACGATCTTCCTGCTCCTGCTGCTGACGCAGGGCGGCTCGTTTGCTCAGATTAGAGTTGTTGGCCATCTAGGATCTTTCATTCCTTTTCGGCTGCGGCGGCGCCGTCAGCAGCTGCGGGGGAGGACCCGTCGTCCTCATCCTCCAAACGTACGGGGAGGCCGAAAAGTGCCACGTCAAGGGAGAATAGCGAGCCGGGCCGCAGCATCAACCAGCCGCACAGGCACGCCATCGCTAGATTCTCCAGCATCTTTTGCGGATACTGCGTCTTAGACGGGTCGATCTCACCGCCCGTTCCAAAACAGCCGCAGTCGATGCTGATGCCCTGACTCCACACCCACGCGATACCCCCCATGAAGACGAGCAGCATACCGAAGATCGCGGCAGCGGCCCAGCGCGTGAACAGACCGCCGAGCAACAGCAACCCGGCTGCGATCTCCAAGGCCGGCAGAACAAGGGCGATCACGTTCGCCACGTCCCAGCTGACCAGCTGATAGGCCAGGATGTCGGTCCGGAACCCCTCAACGTCGAAGATCTTGACGGCCCCCGCGTACACGAAAACGACCCCGGGGACGAGGCGGGCGATGAGCCCGACCCAGTCCTTCCAGTCCCGGCGCGTCGGGGCTGCGCTCAAATCAGTCACCTGGCCATCCTACCGGCGTACGGGCGGCCGACCCGACCCAATCTTCAGCGCTGCCTCTCTGCGGGCCGCCCCCCAGAGAGGTTATCGGACGAGCTGCCGGATCGCCGGGGTTCTAGTTGCCCGTGCCCCCGCCCGTCGGCGACGACAAGCGACCGTGAATGGCCAAACCACGTGCTGCTGGAGTAGGGAAGAAGTTGCGCTTGCTCAGCCGATGATTGCCATGACGCAACTGCCTTGGGTGATCTCCCGGGAACGCCTCGGGGGGACCGTCGGAAGGGTGAATCGCACCACCTTGAAGGAGATCGAGCAGTGGTTAAGCGACTTCTTGGCCTTGTAAATGCGAAGTCCAATGAGCTCTCAGGCGCGGCGTAGGGTTGGGATCCGTGAGCGGCACTAGGCTCGGCGCATCATGGATTACGCAGCCCTCGTCGCCGAACTCACATCCCGCTGGCCCGAGCACCGCATCGGCCGCAGCCTGGCCCGAGTCGCCGCGCTCGCGAACTATCTTGGTGACCCGCAGGATGCGGCCCCCGTGATTCAGGTGGCCGGGACCAACGGCAAGGGTTCGACCTGCATCATGATTGATTCGCTGCTGCGGGCCGTCGGGTTACGCACGGGCCGGTTCGCTAGCCCCCACCTCAGCGACGCCCGGGAACGAATCTGTACCGACGGCGAGCCGATCTCGCGCGAGACCTTCCTGGAAGTTTGGGAACAGGTAGCGCCATACGTCGGCCTCGTCGATGAGCAGCAGCTCGACGGCATCGCCATGACGTTCTTCGAGGTCATCACCGGAATGGCCTATGCGGCTTTCGCGGACGCGCCCGTGGACGTAGCCGTCGTCGAGGTGGGACTTGGCGGTGCGTGGGACGCGACATCGATCTGCTCGCCGGCTGTCGCCGTCGTTGCCCCGATCGGCGCCGACCACACCCACATCCTCGGCGAGTCCCTAACCGAGATCGCCACCGAAAAGGCCGGGATCATCAAACCCGGCTCCACGGCCGTCATCGCCGGGCAGGAACCCGAGGCGATCCGGCCGTTGCTGGCGCGTGCCGTCGACGTCGGCACCGTGGTCAAGGCCGAGGGGCCAGATTTTTCGCTGCTCGACCGCCGCGCGGCAGTCGGCGGCCAGGTGATCCGCATCCAAACCACGTCAGGCCCCGTCGGCGACCTATTCCTGCCGCTGCACGGCGCGCACATGGCGCGCAACGCCGCCCTCGCCGTGGCAGCCGTCGAGGCGTTCCTCGGCGACAAGCCCCTGGCCCCCGAGATCATCGAGCAGGGCCTGGCCGATGTGAAGGCGCCCGCCCGCCTGGAACTCGTGCGAACCTCGCCGGCCGTCGTGGTAGACACCGCACACAATCCGCAGGCGGCGCGCGTGACGGTCGACGCCTGCCTGGAAGCTTTCGCTTTCGAACCCACGATCGGGGTCGTCGCGATGATGACCGACAAGGATGCAGCCGGGGTGCTCGAGACCTTCGCCGAGGTCATGGACCAGGTCATCGTGACGCAAGCCGCCGGGACATCGCGGGCGATGCCAACCGCGGAGCTCGCGTCTCTGGCGGAGGAGATCTGGCCCTCCGGAAAGGTGCACCAGAGCCCGACGATCGCCGACGCCCTCGAACTCGCCACACTTCTGGCCGACGCCGCCGGCCCGGCCTCCGGCGTTTTGGTGGCCGGCTCCTTGATCGCTGCTGGACAGGCCCGCGATCTACTCGTCGGCCCACTATCATCGGACCAGCCTTCAGACCGCTAGGAGTTCGCAATGGTGCGAGAAAACACATTCGTAGTCATCAAACCCGACGCCGTCAGCGCCGGCGTGATCGGGGCGATCCTCGCCCGTTTCGAGGCGGCGGGACTGAGGATAGCCCGCCTTGAGCTCCGGCAAATCGACGGTGCGTTCGCGGACCGGCACTACGCCGAACACGTCGCCAAGGACTTCTACCCGAACCTGAAGGACTTCATCACATCCGGTCCGCTCGTAGCCTGCGAACTGGTCGGCGACGACGCCGTGCAGAAGGTACGGCGTATCTGCGGTGCGACCGACCCGGAGCAGGCCGCGCCCGGCACCCTCCGGGCCGACTTCGGCTCCGGAATCACCCGCAACGCCGTCCACTCGTCCGACTCCGCCGCCACGGCGGCACGCGAACTGGCGCTTTGGTTCGGGGAAGCAAGGAACTAGCCCCTTATCCTGAGGCGCATGACCGACACCCTGCCGGAGCTGTCCCTGTATCCCAGGCTCGAGCCGCTGCTAGCCACCGTTCACAAGCCCATCCAGTATGTGGGTGGCGAGCACAACAGCATCGTCAAGCCATGGGACGCGGTCGCCGTCAGGTGGTGCCTGTGCTATCCCGACGCCTACGAGGTCGGGCAGCCGAGCCAAGGGGTCGCGATCCTGTACGAGATCCTCAACGAACGCGACTGGATCCTCGCCGAGCGCACCTATGCCGTCTGGCCCGACATGGACCGGGCGATGCGCGCCGCAGACATCCCCCAGTTCACGCTCGACGCGCACCGTCCCGTCGCTGCCTTCGACGTCGTGGGCGTCAGCTTCGCCACCGAACTGGGCTATACCAACCTGCTGTCGATGCTGGATCTCGCCGGCCTCCCCATCCACGCCGCCGAGCGTGGGGATGAGCACCCACTCGTCCTCGCCGGCGGGCATGCAGCCTTCAACCCTGAGCCGATCGCGGATTTCATCGACGTCGCGGTCCTCGGCGATGGCGAGGAGGCCAGCCTGCTGATTAGCGAGATCATCCGGGAGTGGAAGTCCGACGACCGCCCCGGGGGGCGCCTCGGCCTCCTGGAACGTTTAGCCGCTACGGGAGCGTTCTACGTGCCGGCGTTCTATGACGTTGATTACCTCGACGACGGCCGCATTCGACGGGTCGCGCCAAACCGGGAGGGCGTGCCCTTCCAAGTCCGCAAGCACACCCTGATGAATCTCGACGAGTGGCCGTATCCGCGCCGGCCAATCGTGCCGATGGCCGAGACGGTTCATGAGCGCTACTCGGTTGAGATCTTCCGCGGCTGCACGCGTGGTTGCCGCTTTTGCCAGGCCGGCATGATCACCCGTCCCGTCCGTGAGCGCAGCCTCGGAACCATCGGAGCTATGGTCCAAGGCGGGCTCGAAGCGACAGGGCTGGAGGAGATCGGCCTGTTGTCCCTCAGTTCCGCCGACCACTCCGAGATCGCCGAGGTCACGAAGCAACTCGCTGACCGCTACGAGGGCACCAACGTGTCCCTGTCACTGCCGAGCACGCGCGTCGACGCCTTCAACATCGAGCTGGCCAACGAGCTATCGCGCGGCGGCCGCCGCTCCGGTCTCACGTTCGCGCCTGAGGGCGGGTCGGAACGCATCCGGAAGGTCATCAACAAGCTCGTCACTGAGGATGACCTCATCCAGACCGTCGCCACCGCCTTTGGCAACGGGTGGCGCCAGGTCAAGCTGTATTTCATGTGCGGGCTGCCCACCGAGACCGACGAGGACGTATTGCAGATCGCCGAACTGGCGACGCGGGTCATTGAGACCGGACGCCAGGCCGCCGGCACCCGCGACATCCGCTGCACCGTCTCCATCGGTGGGTTCATCCCGAAGGCGCACACCCCGTTCCAGTGGGCGGCGCAAGCGAGTCACGAGACCATCGACCACCGCCTTCAACTCCTGCGCGAGAAGATCCGTCAGGACCGCAACTACGGCCGCGCCATCGGCCTGCGCTACCACGACGGCAAGCCAGGTCTGATCGAAGGCCTCCTTAGCCGCGGCGACCGTCGCGTCGGCCGCGTCATCGAACGCGTCTGGCGCGAGGGCGGCCGCTTCGACGGTTGGAGCGAGCACTTCAGCTTTGAGCGCTGGGAAACCGCCGCCGACGAGGAACTTGCGGCCTTCGGCGTTGACCTGGCCTGGTTCACCATGCGCGAGCGCGACTACGAGGAGGTCCTCCCGTGGGATCACCTGGACGCCGGGTTAGACCGAGACTGGCTGTGGGAGGACTGGCAGGACGCTCTCGACGAGGTTCCGGTGGAGGACTGCCGCTGGACGCCGTGCTTCGACTGCGGGGTCTGTCCCCAGCTAGGCACCGACATCCAGGTAGGCCCGACGGGAGGCGCCCTGCTGCCGCTCCCGACAGTCCGTCCCGACCTCGACTAGACAGCGGCCTCTGGCCTGGATGCTGTCTAGCGGCGCTGGTTACACGTTATCTGGTTCCTGCTGACTCATCTCGGCGAGCCAGAGCCTGACGCGAGTGGCGGACTCCTCGTCGCTCAGATCCTCAATGCGGGTCATGACACTCCAGCGGATCCCGAATGGGTCCTTGAGGTTTGCGTAGCGGTCACCGGAGACGAATGTCGCGAGTTCCTCTCGCACGACGGCCCCGCGAGCAACCGCGGCGGCCACGACTTCGTCGACATCTCGCACGTAGATCGTCAGGGAAAACTGTGCATAGTCGTCGGACGGGTTCGGGGCGCGCAACTTGTAGTTGTCCTTGGCCAGCCCCAGCTGCAGCCTCCCGGACGGCATTTGAAGTTCGGCATGGGTGATCTGGCCGCCCACCTCCTGCGAGCTGACGAC
>CAMCJC010000071.1 GCA_945875065.1 uncultured Propionibacteriaceae bacterium
CCGACTACGAGCGTTCCCTTGAGGCCGGCTGGGGCGTGGTCGCTGAGTCGGAAGGCCGGATCGTCGGGTCGCTTCTGATCGCCCCGGATGGCGACTTAGTCACCCTCCGCCGAGTCTCGGTGCGGCCCGAGGCGGCGGGGAACGGCGTTGCGCGTGACATGGTTGGGGGAGCTGCCTTTCTCGCCGCCGATGCCGGGTTTGCCCGCATCGAACTCGCCTGCCGCCCCGAGTTCCCCGAATTGGCCGCCTGGTGGCGGGAGCACGGCTTCGAACACCTCCGCGACGACGCCGGTCTGCTGATCCTCGGCCGGGACTTGCCCGTTGCGCTCGATATCCCGACCGCCGACGATATGCGCGCCCTCGGCCGCCGCATCGCGGCCCTGCTCAAGCCGGGCGACGTAATCATCGCCACCGGTGACTTGGGGGCGGGCAAGACCACCCTCACGCAGGGGCTCGGCGAGGGTCTCGGCGTCGAAGGGCCGGTGACCTCCCCGACCTTCGTGATCTCCCGGATCCACCGCAGTAGTTCCGATGGCCCGGACTTGGTCCACGTCGACGCCTACCGGATGGGCGGCGTCGGTGAACTCGCCGACATCGACCTCGATGCCACCCTCTCGACGTCGGTGACCCTCGTCGAATGGGGCGAAGGCATCGCCGAATGGCTGTCCGAGAACCGCCTCGAGATCGTCATCGACCGCGGCGACGTGCGCCACGTAACCATCACCGGCGTCGGCCCGCGCTGGGCCGGTGCATTGGAGCCTCTGAGGAAACCATGACCCTAACGCTGGGAATCGACACGTCCCACCACGTCGCCGTCGGCCTAGCCCGGGACGGCCGGAGGTTGGCCTCCCTGGTCGTCGCCGACACGCGTGCCCACGGCGAGACCCTCATCCCGCTGGTGCAGCGAGCCTGCGCCGAGGCCGACGTCGCCCTCCGCGACATCCAAGCCTTCGCCGTCGGCATGGGACCCGGCCCGTTCACCGGCCTGCGGGTCGGGATCGTTGCCGCCCGCACCCTCGCCAGCGTCGCCGGGGTTCCAGTACACGGCGTCTGCTCCCTCGACGTCATCGCCGCCCAGTGGCGGGATGCGCCGGCGGAGTTCGTCGTCGCCTCCGACGCCCGCCGCAAGGAGCTGTACTGGGCCCGCTATGCCGCGGGCAAGCGCGTCGGTCAGGCGCGGGTCACCGCCCCCACCCAGTTGCCCGACCTGCCCATTGCCGGTCCGGCCGGTTACGACCTGACCGTAACGGGCCCGGCCGAGATCGACGCCGCGGTCCTGGCCGCTCGGTGGAACGAGCTGCCTGCGGTCGACGGCGAACCCTTTTACCTGCGAGCCCCCGACGCTGCCGTCCCCACTACCCGAAAATCCGCCCTGCCTCGGCTGAGGCTACCGCGATGAGCGACGCGGCCGAGATCGCGGCCCTAGAGGTCGCTTTCCCGCGGGCGCAGCGCTGGTCGGAGGCCGCATGGCGGGAGGAGTTGCAGGGTTCCGACCGGTTCATCGACGTCGACCGCGAGGGCGGGATCGTCGCCGTCGCCGCCTGGCACCACCTGGCGGAGATGGCCGAACTGCGCCGCATCATCGTCGCGCCCGAGCACCGCGGCCAAGGGCGCGCCCGGGAACTCATGGCGCGTGGCCTCGCCTGGGCGCGGCGGCGGGGGGCCGAGCGTGTCCTGCTGGAGGTAGAGGAAACCAATGGGCCCGCCATCCGCCTGTATCGCAGCGAGGGCTTCGTCCCAATCTCCCGGCGCACCGACTACTACGGACCCGGCGCCCATGCCTTGGTGCTGGAATACAACCTGGAGCTGTCATGAGCGAGCCACTGATCCTCGGGATCGAGTCCTCCTGCGATGAGACCGGCGTCGGCATCGTCCGCGGCAACGAACTCCTGGCGAGCGAGGTCGCCTCCTCGGTCGACCTGCACGCCCGCTTCGGCGGAGTCGTTCCGGAGATCGCCTCCCGCGCTCATCTATCGGCGTTCGTCCCGACGCTGGAGCGTGCCGCCGCCACCGCCGACGTCGACCTCGGCGAGGTCGACGCAATCGCCGTCACCGCCGGCCCCGGGCTGATGGGGGCCCTGCTGGTCGGGATCTCGGCCGCCAAATCCCTCGCCGCGTGGCTGAACAAGCCGTTGTACGGCGTAAACCACCTCGTCGGGCACATCGCCGTCGACCTTCTCGACCACGGCCCGTTGCCCATGCCGACCCTCGCGCTGCTGGTTTCCGGCGGTCACACGTCGCTGCTGCACGTGAAGGATCTGGCCCGCGACATCACCGAGCTCGGCTCCACCATCGACGATGCCGCCGGCGAGGCCTACGACAAGGTCGCCCGGCTGCTTGGCCTAGCCTACCCGGGCGGCCCGGTCATCGACCGGGAGGCCGCCTCGGGCGATCCAGCCGCGATTCGCTTCCCACGCGGGCTGACGGCCCGCCACGATCTGGAGCGCCACCGCTTCGATTTCTCCTTCTCCGGCTTGAAGACCGCCGTCGCCCGCTGGGTGGAGACCGCCCAGGCCGAGGGACGCGAGGTACCCACGGCCGACGTCTGCGCCAGCTTCCAGGAGGCCGTCGCCGATGTCCTGGTCGCCAAGACACTCGATGCCGCCCGGCACACCGGGTCCGAGACGATCCTCCTCGGCGGAGGAGTGGCGGCGAACTCGCGCCTGCGCGCCTTGATGGCCGAGCGAGCCGATGCCGTGGGGATCAAGGTGCGACGTCCCCGCCCCGGCCTGTGCACCGACAACGGTGCCATGATCGCCGCCGTCGGTGTTGAGGTCGTGCGGGCGGGCCGGACCCCGTCGTCGCTCGACTTCTCCGCCGAGCCGGGGCTACCGGTGGCGCGCGTCGTAGTCTGAAGTTACGTCTCAGAACGGTAACAATCCGTCTCACCGGAGAACTACCCTGTTCTCAACCCGGCCGTATCCGGATAAGGTCCGGCCCATATGGTCCCGTGGTGGGGCCTGCGTCTTGAGTCGATCAAGGAGAAAGCATGAAGTTCAGGGGCACAAAGGCGGCCCTTGCCGCGATGTTGGGCGGGGCATTGCTGCTCGGCGCCTGCACCAGCGGCGAGGACCCAGCGAGCAGCGGCAGCGGAGCCGCGAGCGACCAAGCCAGCACCGGCACCACTGACCCTTGCAAGCAGGACATCGGGGTCACGGAAACTGCTGAAGGCCAGATCATCTACGGCCCCGGCTCCGGCCAGTGGGCGGGCTACAACAACCTGACCTCCGGCACCCATTCGACCTACAACTCGGTGGTCGCCGAACGGATGTTCAGCAGCTTCGTCTACTACGGCACTGACGGGACCATCTGCGAGGACAAGGAATTCGGGACCATGGAAGTGGTCAACGAGAACCCCCTCGAGGTCAAGTACACGATCAGCGACAAAGCCGTCTGGTCCGACGGCACCCCGGTGACCATCAACGACTACCTCCTCGACTGGGCCAGTCAGAACCCCGAGTTCCTCGCGCCTGGCCTGGCCAACGGCGAGAACCCCGATGCTAAAGGCGTCTTCGACCACGTCTCCAGCACCTTCTCCAAAGAGGTCCCGGATGGCCCGCAGGGCGAGGTCGGCGCTAAGACCTTCACCCTGAAGTATCCCGGCACCTACGCCGATTACAAGCTCATACTTTCCACCGTCATGCCGTCGCACGTCGTCGCGAAGCAGTCCGGCCTGGAGCCCGACCAGCTCGCCAAGGCGATCCTCGACCGTGACGCCGAGACCGTGAAGAAGGCCGCACCCTTCTGGAACACCGGCTGGAACTTCAACCCCGGCGAGCTGCCCGACCCGTCGCTGATCCCGTCGATGGGGCAGTACCAGGTCAAGCAGGGCGGCTGGGAAGGCACCTCGCTGACCCTGGAGGCCAACCCCAAGTTCTGGGGCACCCCCGCGGCCACGAAGAACCTCGTCATCCGTTACGTCGACGACGCCCAGATGCCGCAGTCGTTGCAGAACGGCGACCTCAACGTCATCGACCCGCAGGCCACCGTCGACACGGTCGCTCAGCTCAAAGGCATCGGCGGTGCCGTGAAGGTGGAAACGTTCTCGACGCTGACGTGGGAGCACCTCGACTTCAACTTCCGCCCCAACAACGTCTTCTCCGACGCCGAGGGCCAGGGCGGCCTGAAGCTGCGCCAAGCGTTCGCGCTGTGCGTGCCGCGCCAAGGCATCGTCGACTCGCTCATCAAGCCCATCGACCCGAACGCGCCTGTGATGAACGCCCGCGAGGTCTTCCCCTTCCAGACCGAGAAGTACAAGGAAGTCACCTCCGTCTCCTACGCCGGCGAGTACGACAATGTCAACATCGAGAAGGCCAAGGCCCTCGTTGCCGAAACCGGCCTGCAGACCCCGATCAAGGTGCGCCTCGGCTACAAGGAGCCCAATGCTCGTCGCAAGGACACCATTGCCGCGATCCAGGCCTCCTGCAAGGACGCTGGCTTCGAGGTCATCGAGTCGGGCGACTCGAAGTTCTTCCAGAACGCCATGGTGAACGGCGACTACGAGGTGGCCTTGTACGCGTGGGCCAGCTCCGGACAGATCGCCTCCGGTCAGAACATCTACTCCACCGGCCGTCCGCAGAACTACGGCAAATACTCGAACGAGAAGGTCGACAAGGCCTTCGAAGCCCTGGCTGGCACCCTTGACCCGAAGGTCCAGCTGGAACAGACTAAGATCATCGAAAAGGAGCTGTGGGATACGATGTTCGGCATCCCGCTCTACGCGCACCCCGGCGTCGGAGCCTACAGTTCGAACATCGCCAATGTCCGCATGACGGCCACGCAGTACCACGTCGTTTGGAACGGCGAACAGTGGCAGATCAAGTGAGCTGACTAGCTGATTCAGTCTCGGGGGCGGGTGAGGCTTCATCCGCCCCCGAGGTCTGTTCCCGGCTGGCAGCACATCAACCCCAGGTCTTGCGGACGGGTCCTGACCTCGACCGAATCATGATTTTTCGGGCCGGTGCTCTATCATCGGGCCCCGTAGGTCTGCTGGCCTTTGAACCAGACACCCCTTCTAGGAACTACCGTGATCAAGTACATCGCCAAGCGGCTCGGGATCTCGCTGATGGTCCTGCTCCTGGGCTCCTTGCTGCTGTTCGTCCTGGTCATCAACTCGGGCGACCCGCTGGCGGCGGTGCGCGAGTCGAATGCGCCCAACCGCGAGAACCTCATGCGGCAGATAACCGCCCGCATGGGGCTCGAGAAGAGCTGGTGGGAGCGTTACTCGGATTGGGTCGGGAACATCCTGCACGGCAACTTCGGCGTTGCCTCCACAGGGGCCGACGTCAACGCCCTGGTTGGCAGCGCCGCCAGCGCCACCCTGCGAATGGTCGTCCTGGCGACCCTGCTGGCGATCGCTTTGGGGGTAACCCTCGGCGTCCTGACAGCCATTCGCCAGTACAGCGGCTTCGATTACGTGGTCCCTCATGGCCTTCATGTTCTTCTCGTTGCCGGTGTTCTGGTTCGCGGTGCTCCTGAAGCACTACGCCGCCATCCAGTTCAACGACTGGATCGCCAAGGCCGACTTCCCGCCCGGGATGATCGCGACGATCGCGATCGTCGGGGCCTTCATCATCAGCGCGATCGTCGGAGGCACCTGGAAACGGCGGTTGATCACCTTCGCGGCGCTGGCCGCTGCTTTGACGATCGTCTTCGTCTACTTCGACCTGGTGACCTGGTTCCGCCGGCCCGCGATCGGCCTGCCCGTCTACATTCTCTTGGTGCTAGGCATCGCGGCCCTCATGATCGCCATGACCTCCGGCTTCAAGAACAAGGGCGTTCGGAACGCCGTCGTCGGCACCGCCATCGTCGGAATCGTCGGCTATGCCGTCCTGCGTGGCTTCCTGATGACCAAACCGGGCATTCTGCTGTTGTTCGGGCTCTTCGGCGTGGCGATCATCGCGGGGGCGCTCTGCGGGGGGTTCCTCGGGGGCTTCTCCAGGCGCCAGGCGATATTCGCCTCGGTCATCACGAGCATCCTGGCTTCCGTGGCCGCACTGATCGATCTGCTGCTCAGCAACTGGGCCGCCTACCTGAAGGTGCAGCCTCGCCCGATCCCGACCATCGGCTCGGCCACCGCCAACTTCTCAACCACCTGGTGGGGACACAACATCGACACCCTCACCCACATCTTCCTGCCGACCATCGCCCTGATGCTAGTCTCCCTGGCCTCGTACACGCGTTACACGCGCGCGTCGATGCTGGAGGTTCTCAACCAGGACTACATCCGCACCGCCCGCTCGAAGGGCATTTCGGAGCGCAAGGTCATCACCCGCCACGCCCTGCGGAACTCGCTGATCCCCCTTGCGACGATCGTCGCGTTCGACTTCGCCGGCCTCATCGGCGGTGCGGTCATCACCGAGACCGTCTTCGGCTGGCAGGGCATGGGCACCATGTTCCGCGAGGGTCTCCTCGCGGTCGACCCGAACCGCGTCATGGCGTTCTTCGTCGTAACCGGATCGGCGGCGGTCGTCATGAACATGCTCGCAGACATCGCCTACGCGTTCCTGGACCCGAGGATCTCCCGATGAGCGACGATACGACCAACGAGGAAACCATGTCCGAGCAGCAATCTGCGGAGGCCTTCGAGGTCGAGGAGAACCTCGAAGACGCGGCCGGCCACCGCTCCTACTCGCAGGGCACCCTGATCCGGCGCCGCTTCTTCCGGCACCGTGGCGCGATGGTGGCGCTGACGGTGCTCACGCTAATCGTGCTGATGGCGTTCACCTCGGCGGGCATCGGCCCTATCCCTGGCTGGTGGCCCAAGAACTTCATAGATCTCTACCCGAACACTGGAGGACCGGAGCCGACGCTTCGGCTGTGGCCGTTCAGGATCGGCGAGCACCCGTTCGGGAAGAACACCATCGGCAAGGACTACTTCGCCCTGGTGATGGAGGGCACCCGGAAATCGGTCATCATCGCGTTCGTGGTGGGCATCATCGCTACGACCATCGGCACCATCATTGGCGCGGCGGCCGGCTACTTCCGGGGCATCATCGAGTCACTCCTGATGCGCGCCACCGACCTGGTGATCATCATCCCGTTGCTCGTCCTCGCCTCGGTGCTGGGCCGCATGTCCAACGGCAACAACGTGCTGCTGCTGGCCCTCGTCCTCGGCGTCGTGGTGTGGACCGGCATGGCCCGTCTTGTCCGTGGCGAGGTCCTGTCGCTGCGCGAACGTGAGTTCGTCCACGCGGCTCGCGCCATTGGGACTTCCCACTGGCGGATCATCTTCCGCCACATCCTTCCCAACGCGATCGGCACGATCGTCGTCAACGCGACGCTGCTCATCGCCTCCGCGATCCTGCTCGAGACGGCCCTGAGCTTCCTGGGCTTCGGCGTGCAGTCGCCCCAGACGTCTTTGGGCCTGTTGATCTCGGACTACCAGTCGGCGCTGACCACCCGACCCTGGCTGTTCTGGTGGCCCGGCGTGTTCATCCTGGCGATTGCTCTGTGCGTCAACTTCATCGGCGACGGCCTGCGCGATGCCTTCGACCCGCGGCAGCAGATGGACTGAGGAACAGCGACATGACTGAAGTGAAGACCCCCGAAACCGCTGGCACAGGCGAGCCGGTTCTCCAGTTCCAGAACCTGGATATCAACTTCCGCACCGAGTTCGGTCACGTTCATGCCGTCAAGGGCATCGACTTGGTGGTCAACCCGGGCGAGGTCGTAGCGCTGGTCGGCGAGTCCGGCTCTGGTAAGTCCGTGACGGCGACGACGGCGTTGGGCCTGCTGCCCCGCACCGCACGCATCACCGGAGAGACGGTCGTCGCCGACCAGACGATCTCGAAGCTGACTCCGCGCGGGCTGCGCGCCATCCGCGGCCACCGCGTCGCGATGGTGTTTCAGGAGCCGATGACGGCCCTCAACCCGGTGATTCGGATCGGCGAGCAGCTGACCGAGGCGATGGAGGTCCACAACGTCGCGTACGGCCGCGTCGCTTGGAACCGCGCCATCGACCTGCTCAAGGCCGTCGGCATTCCCAACGCCGAGCGCCGTGCCTCCCAATACCCGCACGAGCTCTCCGGTGGCATGCGGCAGCGCGTCGTTATCGCGATGGCGCTCGCGTGCGACCCCGAGGTCATCATCGCCGACGAGCCCACGACCGCCCTCGACGTCACCGTCCAGGCCGATATCCTCGACCTCTTACGGTCGTTGAAGGACAAGCTCAACACCGGCATCCTCCTAATCACCCACAACATGGGTGTGGTCGCCGACATGGCCGACCGCGTCGCCGTCATGTTCAAGGGCAAGATCGTCGAGTCCGGCACCGCCGAAGAGGTGCTGTTGCACGCGAAGCATCCCTACACGAAGAAGCTGCTCGATGCCGTTCCGCACCTCGGCTCCGGACACGGACAGTTCGGCTCCGCTCCCGCAGATGTGGCCGAGGACGCGCCGCTGGCACTCGAGGTCAGCGACATGGCCGTGGAATACAAGCGGGCCGGCAAGAAGCCGTTTCGCGCCGTCGACGGCGTCTCCTTCGATATTCGCAGCGGCGAGATCGTCGGCCTGGTGGGCGAGTCCGGATCCGGTAAGTCGACGGTGGGACGGGCCCTGCTAGGACTGATCCCGTCGGCCGCCGGTAAGGTTTCGGTGCTCGGCGAGGATCTGCTCAGGCTACGCGGCAAGCAGGTCAAGGCGCTGCGTCGTCGGATCGGGGTGATCTTCCAGGACCCGGCCGCGTCGCTGAACCCGCGCCTGCCCGTCGGCGATGTTATCTCTGAGCCGCTGGAGGTTCACAAGATCGGCGATAAGAACTCGCGGCAGCAAAAGGTCCACGAGCTTCTCGACGCGGTCGCTCTGCCGCGAAGCGCCTACAACCGTTACCCGCACGAGTTGTCCGGCGGCCAACGGCAGCGCGTCTCGTTTGCCCGGGCTCTCGCGCTGAGCCCGGACTTGCTGATCGCTGACGAGCCCACGTCGGCCCTTGACGTGTCGGTGCAGGCATCGGTGCTGGCGATGCTGATCGAGCTGCAGCGGGATTTCGGTTTCGCGTGTCTGTTCATCAGCCACGACTTGGCCGTGATCGACTCGCTCGCACACCGCGTCGTCGTCATGCAGCACGGAAAGATCGTCGAGAAGGGCACCCGGGAAGAGGTCCTGCTCAACCCGCAGCAGGAATACACCAAGCGCCTTCTGGCGGCGGCTCCCGTCCCCAACCCGATCGAGCAGCGGCAGCGTCGTGAGGAACGTCACGCGCTGCTGGAATTCCTCGGCGAGGAAGTCGCAGAGATCGACACCCGCGAACTGGGTCAGTGAAGCTTTGGGCCTCCCCGAAACCTGCGGGGAGGCCCATCACAGTCAGGGCTTGTCGATGCGGCCGTTGAAGAGTTCGCGGTGATCTCTCTTGTCTCTGATGTTGGAAGAATTCATGGTCCAAGCGGCCCCGCTTTCTTCACCTGTGAAGGACAAGAAAGTGATCGCGTCGCCTTGGAACTGATCGCTTTTCGTGTTGTTGAAGACGTCGACGAATGTCTGAGTGCCATACTCCTCAATGGTGAAAGCGTTGGATGAATCCGTGTCTGTTGTGCAGTGTTCCAGGGTGAAGTTTTCCTTGAGGGTCTGAAGGTTCGTGATTAGACTAGGGGTGCAAGTCCCGCCATCTGCCTTGGGGACATCGGCCAGCTGGATTTGTGCGTCTTGGGTATCGAGGTTCAAGGTCATTTTCACGATCTTCGCGTGGCCGATGAGTGCGGTAATGGATTTGGTCAACTCGGTCACCTTCTCGACCGAACTGAAGTCAGCAGGGGCGAGCTCGAACGGCTTGCCATCCAGGGTGATGTGCAGG
>CAMCJC010000072.1 GCA_945875065.1 uncultured Propionibacteriaceae bacterium
TGGCGGGGCGGCACGAGCGTTTCGGTGACCTGCCCGGCCTGCTCGAACCCGACCAGGTGAGCGCCCTCCTCGCCGACCGGCAACGCCGGCAGCTCAAGCGACGCGAGAGGACCGACCCGAAGTCAAAACCCGAGGTGCCGTTGCACCGCGCCCTGGCCAACCAGCGCAAGGAACTCAACTCACTGGTCGCGCAGCTGGCCCGCATCGAGCAGCGGCCGCACAGTCACGTTCACGCGGACCTGCGCCGCGAATGCGGCGGTCCGCCGCTCGCTTCGGCCTCCAGCGAGCAGGTCGCGGAACGGATCGCCAAAGCCAGGTCTTGGCTTCGACGATGAGCCTGCCCTGCGCCACGACGACGATCACGGACACTAGTGTGGGGCTATGCAAGATCCTCGCCAGCTGGCCGCCGAGGCCGCCGCTTTCCTCCGCGATCATCTAGAGACTTCGATCGACCTCGCCCTCGTGCTGGGCTCGGGCTGGTCGGCCGGAGCAGAACGACTCGGGACGCCCATCGGCGAGGTGGAGCTCGGTGACGTTCCCGGGTTCAGCAAGCCGGTGGTGGCGGGTCATGGTGGCAAGATCCTGGTGCGCCGCACCGCTTCAGGGAAGGTTGCTGCCGTCTTCACCGGTCGCACCCACCTGTACGAGGGTCGAGGCGTCGCACCCGTCGTGCATGGCGTGCGAACCGCCGCGGCCTGGGGCGCGTCCACGCTCGTGCTGACCAACGGCTGCGGCGGTCTCAATCCGAAGTGGGTGCCGGGTACCGTCGTGCTCCTGAAGGATCACATCAACCTAACCGGCGAGACCCCCCTGACCGGACCGACATTCGTTGACATGTCGGAGGCGTACTCGCGCCGCCTCCGCGATCTCGCCCGCACCGTCGATCAGACGATGCCCGAAGGCGTCTATGTCCAGTTCAGGGGGCCGCAGTATGAGACCCCGGCGGAAGTGAAGATGGCGAGCATCCTAGGCGGCGACCTCGTCGGCATGTCCACGACGCTCGAAACGCTCGCCGCCCGCGAGGCGGGACTCGAGGTCCTCGGGCTATCGCTGGTCACCAACGCGGCCGCCGGACTCAGCGAATCCAACCTCGACCACGCCGAGGTCATCCAGGCCGGACGCGACGCAGCCGCCCGGCTGGCTGAGCTCCTCGCCGGAATCGTGGGTGCACTATGAGCGTGAAGGCCTGGCTGGCTGCCGACCCCGACCCTGAGACCCGGACAGAACTGCAGCGCCTCGTCGCCGAGGACCCGGAGGGCCTGGCTGACGCGTTCTCCGGACGCCTGGTCTTCGGTACCGCCGGGCTGCGCGGGCGCATGGGGCCGGGTCCGAATCGCATGAACCGGCTGGTCGTAGCCCAGGCGGCCGCGGGCATCGCAGATTGGCTGAACCAGCACGGACACGGCGGAGGCAAGGTGATCGTCGGGTTCGACGCCCGGCATAAGTCCTCCGAGTTCGCACTCGAGACGGCACGCATCCTGGCCGGAGCCGGCTTCGAGGTACTGCTAACGGCGCACCCAACGGCGACCCCCGTCGTGGCCTTTGGCATCCGACACTGCGGGTGTGTGGCGGGCATCGTCGTCACCGCTTCACACAACCCGGCGGCCGACAACGGCTACAAGGTCTACCTCGGAGACGGCTCGCAGATCATCCCACCGATCGACGCCGAGATGGCCGAGTGCATCATGGCCCGCCCGATCGAGACCCTGGCTGACCTGGCGCGCAGCGACGAGTTCACAACGCTCGGGGACGAGCTGTTGGAGGCCTATGCCGCCACCGCGGCGGCCCTGGTTCCCACCGGTGCCTCGCGGGAGGTGTCATGGGTGCACACCGCCATGCACGGCGTCGGTGCCCTCGCTGTGCGCCGGATCGCCGAGGCCGCCGGCTTTCCGCCACCGGTCGAGGTGGCGCAGCAGCGCGACCCCGATCCGGCTTTCCCGACAGTAGCGTTCCCCAACCCGGAGGAGCCAGGCGCCATCGACCTGGCGCTGCAACTGGCCGAGGACTCCGGCGCGGATGTCGTCGTGGCCAATGATCCGGACGCGGACCGCTGCGCGGTAGCGGCGGTGGTCGACGGGTCGTGGCGAATGCTGACCGGCGACGAACTGGGGTTGCTGCTCGGGGACCACATGGCATCGCGCGGGGCTGACGGTGTCTTCGCCAGCTCCGTAGTCTCCTCGCGGGGGCTTGCCGCGCTCGCCGCCTCCCGGGGCAAGAAGCACGCTAGGACCCTGACAGGGTTCAAGTGGATTGGTCGAGTGCCCGGGCTCGCGTACGGCTACGAGGAGGCCATCGGGTACTGCTGCGACCCGGCGCACGTGCCCGACAAAGACGGCCTGACCGCGGCGCTGCTGGTGCTCGAGCTGGTTGCCGCGCTGAAGGCGCGGGGACGAACGCTGGCCGACCGGCTCGATGAGTTGACCGCCGAGCTCGGCCTGTACGCCACCGGACAGTTGTCGATCCGCCTGGACGATGCGTCGCTGATCCGCGGTGCCGTCGACCGCCTGCGGACCACGCCGCCGCCCGCTCTGCTGGGGCTACCGGTCAACTTCCGCGACCTTGCCGAGGGCTCCGACGAGCTTCCGCCCACCAACGCGGTCGTGCTGGAGCAGGAGCAGGTGCGGGTGGTGGTCCGCCCGTCCGGGACCGAGCCGAAGCTGAAGTGTTACCTGGAGGTGTTCCTGCCGGCCGACCGATCGAAGATAGCAGCCGCGGCACGCTTTGCCGCTTCGACGAGGTTAACGATGCTCCGCGAGGAGATCCGGGCGGCACTCGGCCTGTAGTGGCCTAGCCTGGGAGGATGCTCCGCAAGCTCACCGCGTTGGTAGCCCTAGTCGTTGCGTTCCTCACCGGCGCCTCGCCGGCACACGCCGATTCCCCCGTCCCAGTCAACTGGATGCGCTTCGACGTCGCCCTGGACAGCTCCGGAATCGCGCACGTGATGCTGGAACTGGAAATGGACTTCTCCAGCGTTCGTCCCGGGCACGGGCCACTACTGGCCCTGCCAATCGAGCAGGAGCAGAAGGACAGCTCCAACATCTACCACTTCGATGTCATGAACATCGTCGTCAGTTCCCCGAGCGGGGCACGTGCCGACTTCGAGCAGGGCACTTCCGACGGGGCCGTGACGCTGAAGATCGGCGCCCCCGACGTCGAGTACGACTCTCCACAGACGTATCGCGTCACCTACGATGTCTCCGGCTTGATCGCCCCGAATGTCCCCACGAGCGGCCTCGACGAGTTCAACTGGGAAGCCATCGCCGTCAGTTCCTCCCGCATCGGAGATGTCACAGTTCGCGTCTCTGGTCCGGCCCAGGTGGCCCGGACCGCCTGCTTCCAGGGAGACCGTCTTGACATGCCGTGCGATACCGCCGCCGACGGAAGCTCGGCGACCTACACGATCCCGTCCGTTGCGCCCGATGGGCGGGTGCAGGTGGTCGCTGGTTTCCAGGCGGGCACGTTCCCGGAAGCCACCCAACGCATCACCGAGAAGATCACCCTCGCCAAGGCGTATGAGGTAACCCCGGTGACAGGCCTCGCGACCGGCGGGGCCGCGCTGTCGGCGCTGCTGTGGGTCCTGTGGCTGCGAGACCGGTACGCCCGTGAGGACGGCCGACGTTCTCTGGGCGTTCCGGGACGAACGGCCCGGGCCGACGACGTGCGTCCCGGAGAGATCGGCGTGGTGATCGACGCTTCCGCCGACTCGGTCGATGTTGCCGCGACGCTCGTCGATCTTGCTGCCCGCGGCCACCTGAGCGTCACCCGCGTAGACAAGGATGACCTGCTGGAACGGCATCCGGACTGCCGGGATCCGCTCCTGGGGTACGAGCAGAAGCTCCTGGATTCACTCTTCGCCGATTCGAAGCGGGTCTGGCGCGAGGAACTCAAGGATGCCAAACATGGCCGGGTCCTTTACGAGATACAGGCTGCCATGATGCAGCGGGTCATCGCACGTGACTGGCTGCGCGGCGATCCCAAGCAGATTCGGGTCAAGCTTCAGCTGCTAGGGCTCTTGCTGCTCGCGCTTGTCGCGCCGTTGAGTCTGTTACTGGGGTTTACGACCCGATGGGGACTCGTGCCGCTGCCGCTGCTCGCGGTCGGCGTCGCCTGCCTGGTGTTAGCTCCGAAGGCGACGGGACGCACAGCGGCCACCACCATTGCCCTCCGGCAAGCGCGCCGAGTCAAAGAGCGGGTATCGGGCAGTCGCCCGGCAAACGCGGCGGAACTCAACGATTACCTGCCCTACGCGGTCGTGTTCGGCTCCGCTACCGAGTGGATTCACGGGTTCACGCAGCAGCATGGGGTGGAGGCGTTGCCGGCCGCGTTGCCGTGGCTCCGAGGTCTGGAGGAGCACCCGAGCGAGAACATGTACGCCACCACCCTTACTCGCTTTGTGACAAGGGTGCCGAAGCGGCTGGCGCTGGCCGCCACAGCCGCCCAGCGCAAATCGGAAAGCTACCGCTCACGTGATTCCAAGTCCGCCTCGGACACTTCCAGGTCCCACTTTGGCGGTTCTGGGTTCTCCGGCGGCGGGGGTTTTAGCGGAGGTGGCGTCAGCGTCAGCTCGTGGTGAGCTACTCCCCGATTGGGGCCCAGCTCGGCCCCTCGGTGGCTAGCTTGTCGTCAAGCTTGCGGAACAGTGGAGTTGGCTTGGCTAGCGGCGTACCCGGCACGATCGGGCGTCGCTCCCACCTCGCCAGCTGTGACGAGTACTCGCCGGTCAGGATCGGGTAGGTCAGGTCGCCGTCGGTGACCTCCTTCAGTTCCGGTTGAGCGGCCCAGATCCCGGTGTTCCCGAGGGCCTCGAAGATCTGCTGCGCCGAGTGGGGCAGATACGGTGTAAGGAGGGTGTTGCAGTCCGAGACGACCTGAAGCGCGACGTACAAGATGGTGTCGCGGCGGGCCGGGTCATCCTTCTTCTTCCAAGGCTCCTCGTCCGAGAGGTACTTGTTGGCCAACGACACGATCCGCATCGCCTCGGTGATACCGGCCTTGAAGCGACGGGCCGCGATGTGCTCCCCCACCGTCGCGAAGGCGGCGGCCGAGGCGTCGAGCAGTCCACGGTCGGCTTCGGTCAACTCGCCAGCTTCGGGGACGGCGCCCACGTTCTTGTGCGCCATCGAGATGGAACGGTTGACCAGGTTGCCCCACTCGTTGGCGAGCTCGAAGTTGGTGCGGCGGACGAACTCCTCCCACGTGAAGTCCGTGTCCTGGTTCTCCGGGCCGGCAACGGCGATGAAGTACCGCAACGCGTCGGGCCCGAACTCGGCTAGGAAGTCGCCGACGAAGATGTAGGCGCCGCGCGAACTGGAGACCTTGGCGCCCTTCATCGTCAGGAACTCGGAGCTGACGACCTCTGTCGGGAGCTGCAGCTCTCCGAGGGCCGGGTCGACGTTGCCGCCCACTGCACCCTGCCCGTTGGCGCCGAGCAGGATGCCGGGCCAGATGACCGAATGAAAAACAATGTTGTCCTTGCCGAGGAAGTAGAAGCTCTGGGCGGACTCCGCGTTCCAGAACCTGCGCCACGCCTCAGGATCACCGGTGCGACGCGCCCACTCGATGGCGGCCGACAAGTACCCGATGACGGCGTCGAACCAGACGTAGATGCGTTTCATCGGGTTGTCGCGCCAGCCATCGAGTGGGACAGGAACTCCCCAGTCGAGATCACGGGTGATGGCGCGGGGCCGGATCTCCCCCAGCAGGTTGTGGCTGAACTTCAGCACGTTGGGACGCCAGCCCTCGCGGGAGTCGAGCCACGAGGTGAGTTGCTCAGCCATCTTTGGCAGGTCGAGGAAGAAGTGCTCCGTCTCTACGAACTCGGGGCTCTCGCCGTTGATTCGGGAGACGGGGTTGATCAGGTCGGCGGGGTCGAGCTGGTTGCCGCACTGGTCGCACTGGTCACCGCGAGCCTCCTCGTACCCGCAGATCGGGCAGGTGCCTTCGATGAAGCGATCGGGCAAGGTACGGCCGGTCGACGGAGAGATCGCACCCATCTGCTTCTGCGCAAACACGTAGCCGTTATCGTGAAGCGCCGAGAACACCTTTTGAACCACGCGGTAGTGGTTCGGCGTAGTGGTGCGGGTGTACAGGTCGTACGACAGCCCAAGGCCCTGCAGGTCGGTGGCGATGGCGCGGTGGTACTTGTCGGCGCATTCGCGCGCGGTGAGGCCCTCGGAATCGGCCTTGACCTGGATCGCGGTCCCGTGCTCGTCGGAGCCAGAAACCATCAGAACGTTGTGGCCCGCCATGCGCATGTACCGCGCGAACACGTCCGAGGGGACGCCGAAGCCGGACACGTGACCGATGTGGCGGGGGCCGTTGGCGTAGGGCCAGGCAACCGCAGCGAGAACGTCTGCGCACATGGGCGGCAGTCTATCGCCTCAGGTTCGGGCGTACCGGAAGCCGAACCAGCCGATCCAGCAGGCCAGCGGCACGAACAATGCCATCGCCGCGAGGCCGCCGAACACCTGCGAACCGGTGACGGCGTCTAGGAAATTCCACAGCCACAGGTAATAGGTCGCTGCCATGACGCCCCAGCCGGCGATCGCCACGACTGTGCCGCGCCAGCCGTAGCCGAGGGTCAAAGTGCACAGCAGCAAGATCAGGCACAGGCTCGGGAGCCCATAGAACACGAACAATGGCATTGCCTTCCACGCCTGGAAATCACCGGCGACCACGTCACTGGCCCAGCTGACGGCACCCCACAGGCACGGGACGGTGAACGTCGTGAGCAGCGCCACCGGGTAGACGTTGCGGCGAGCATGGCCCAGGCTAACGGCGAATCGGGCCCCCCATAACCACAGCGGAAGCGCGCAGAACAGCGATGTCAGCAGCAGCACTCCGGCCGGTTCGGTGGCGGCTTGCGGTCGAAAGGTGACCACCATCAAGACGTCGACGAGCCACGGCACCGCCGGCCACCAGTACCGCCACCCCCAACGGCCCCCGACCGCGGACAGGATCGGGGTCAACGCCGTCTCGTTCACAGATTCCCTTCCGTTTCGTCGGCCAGAGCCTCGCGGCGTGGCCCGATCAGCAGATCCGCCAGCTCCTTGAGGCTCACCGGTTGCCCCGGCAGGCCACCCTCGTGACCGCGCCGCACGACGACGCTCCCGCGCCCCCCGATGCGGTCTATCCGCCCTAGCCGCGGCAGAGCGGCGACCTCAGAGATCAGGCCAGTGACGCGGGTGAACGACGAGACGAGCCCAGCGACGGTGTCGGCGGCGATCACCCGCCCGGCCTCCATCATCACCACCTGGTCGAATAGCGGCTCCGCCTCGTCAACCAGATGCGTCGACAGGATCAGGGCCCTCGGGTACGTCCGCAACTCCTCCTTGAGGATGCGGGTGAACCGGCGGCGGGCTGGGACGTCGAGGCCGAGGTAAGGCTCGTCCAGAAGCGTCAGGGGGGCGCGGGCGGCCAGGGCTAGACAGAGGTAGGCGGCTGTGCGTTGGCCCCGGCTGAGGGCCAACGGGTGCCGGCTCACGGGAACGTCGAACCAAGCGAGCAGTTCGAGTGCGCGTTCCTCGTCGAAGCCCGGGTAGACGCGCCTCAGGTGAGCGATCAGGTCGCGAAACCGCTGGTCGCCGCCAAAGGGCCAGTGCTCGGCGGTCAGGAAGACGTTTCCGGCTGCGGCGTCGGGGAGGTTCTTCCGCAGCACCTGGCCGTGCCCGCTGAACCTCGGCTCGCGCCCGGCTAGGAGCCGCAGCAGCGTCGATTTACCGGCCCCGTTGCGGCCGATCAAGCCGGTGACGCGAGTGGCGGGCGAGGCCAGGGATACGTCATGCAGGACGCTCTTGTGGCCGAGTCGGACACTCACGCCGGCGAGTTCGAAGGCCAGGCCACCCATAGCAGGTGCGCTCTGCGTCAGAACCTGGTTTATTGCCGTCCGAATGGCCATGGGCGAAGTCTAGGGGGTCCCTCGCGACATAGCATCCCAGGGGTCTTCACCTTAGCTACCCGGAGGCCTCAACCGTGAAGCTGAATAGGCTGGGTTGGGGATCATCCTGCTGCGGCGGCATTGCCTGAGGCTCTCGCGGCATTCCGAATCCGGGGCCGGCCGCGACCGGGGTGCCGTCACGGTAGGCGGTGGCTGCTGCGCGGGCGCGGTCGTCCGCGGCCTCATTGAGGTAGTGGCCGGCGTGGCCCTTGACCCATTCGAAACGCACCTTCCGCCCCGCCAGCGCCTGATCGAGTTGCTTCATCAGTTCGACGTTCAGGACAGGCTTCCCGTCGCCCTTTTTCCAGCCGCGGCGTTTCCACCCCGGAAGCCACTTGGTCAGGGAGTTGATGACGTACTGGGAGTCGCAGAGGATCAGCAATTCGTCGTCGACGCCGGCGGTTGCCTGTACTAGGTCAAGGACGGCCTGAAGTTCACCTTGGTTATTGGTGCCGTGCTGCCACCCACCCGCTGCCCAGTGGTCCTCGTCGATATACCAGGCCCAGCCGGCGGGGCCCGGATTCGACAGCGACGACCCGTCGGCCGCTGCCGTGATCACACACACTCCCCGCGACGCGCAGCCTTGTAGGCAGGGCGGATGAGCCCGTCAATGAGGGCCTCGCGCTCGTCATGGTGCAGGAACGCCGCACGCATCGCGGCTACTGTCGCCCGCTCGACCTGTGGGAGGTCCCAGTCGAATGCCTCACTCAGTTTCGCGAACTCCTCGCTCAGAGTGGTCCCGCTCATCAGGCGATTGTCACAGTGGATCGTGACGTTGAAGCCCAGCTCCGCGAGACGTCCCACGGGGTGCTCGGCGATTGTCGCCGCGATACCGGTCTGGGTGTTGGAGGTAGGGCAGATTTCAAGCGGGATCTGCTGATCGCGCACGAAGGCGGCGAGGCGTCCGAGTTTAGGACGAGGCCCCTCGAGATCCTCAATGTCCTCGACGATACGGACGCCGTGGCCGATTCTCTGGGCACCGCACAGCTGGATGGCCTCCCACATCGACTCGGGGCCATCGGCCTCGCCGGCGTGGATGGTGAAGTGGGCGTTACCGCGGCGCAACAGGTCGAACGATTCCTGGAACCTAGTCGGTCTGAAACCCGCCTCGGCACCGGCGATGTCGAAGCCGACGACCGACTCGTCGCGGTAGCGCAACGCCAGCTCGGCGATCTCGGTGGTAGGCGTCTCGACGTGGCGCATGGCCGTCACGAGCTGGGTCGCGACGATCGCCTGCCCGTTCGCCTCGGCCACCGCCATGCCTTCGGCCAGACCGTCACGCACCGCCTCGATCGCCTCGGCCGCAGTCAGGCCCTGCCTCAAGTGCTGCTCCGGGGCCCACCTGGTTTCGGCGTAGACGACTCCGTCGGCCGCCTGGTCGAGGACGAACTCGCGGGCGACGCGCACCAGTTGGTCGCGCGTTTGCATCGCGGCGCAGGTGTGGGCGAAACCTTCGAGGTACCGCACGAGAGATCCGGAGTCTGCGGCTTCGAAGAACCAGCGGCACAGTTGATCGGGATCACTCGTGGGCAGGTCGTGTCCGTTCGCGGCGCAGTGCTCAATGACGGTTTCGGGGCGCAGCCCGCCGTCGAGGTGATCGTGGAGGGCGACCTTCGGCAGCCCGCGGAGTTCTTCGGCAGTCAGCATGCGGCCGATTCTAGGTGCCGACGACCGTCTCCAGGTCTGACGGGCCGAACGCCTGTGGCAGAACCTCGCGCATCGGCAGGATCCCACCGGGCGTGTCGATGAGAAGCTCGGGACCTCCGAACTCGTATAGCAGCTGCCGACAGCG
>CAMCJC010000073.1 GCA_945875065.1 uncultured Propionibacteriaceae bacterium
CTTCCGCGACCTCGGGGCCAACGCCGTCATGGCCGCGATCGGCCAGGAGCTCGGCTTCCCCGTCATGGTCAAGCCGGCACGATCCGGGTCGGCGCTTGGGGCGTCGAAGGTCGCCTCGGCCGAGGAACTGCCCGGCGCGCTCGTCGGAGCGTTCGCCTACGGAAAGCTGGCCGTCGTCGAAGAGTTCATCGAGGGCACCGAGCTGGCCGTGACCGTCCTCGACCTCGGCGAGGGTCCGCAGGCGCTGCCGCCCGTCGAGATCCGGCCCGTCGGCGGCGTCTACGACTACGAGGCCCGCTACACCCACGGCGCGACGCGGTTCGTTATCCCCGCCGACCTCGAAGCGGAGATCCTCCAGGCCGCGCAGGATGCGGCCGTGCAGGTCCACACGCTGCTGGGGCTGCGCGACATCTCCCGCATCGACATGATCGTCCGCGACGGCGTCCCCGTGTTCATCGAGGGCAACGTCGCGCCCGGGCTGACCGACACGTCACTGACTCCGCTGGCCCTGGAGGCCGCAGAGCTGGACTTCGCGGACGTCCTAGCGACGCTCGTGGAGCGGGCGCAGACGCGCCGCACGACCTCCCGGCTCTCCGACTAAAGGAACAGCGCCCCGACTAGGATCAACGCCAACCCAAGGACTATCGCGGCTGTGCTGCCCAGCAACAGCCGCGATTTCCGCGGCGCAAGGGTCATTGTGGGCACATCGGGAGCCGACATCGGGACGCGGGCCATCCCATACATCGGCGGCGGGGTCGCGGCGAATGACTGCACCTGCATCGGCTGCGGTCCCGTCAAGGGACTCGAAGAAGGGTGAGAGGGCCGAGGCTCCGTCTCGTCGGAAAGCCCTGTGCTCGCCAAGGCGAAGCTGCGGGGCGGCGGCCGGCTCGGCGTCGGGGGGGGGGTCAGCGGCTTGGGATGCGCCGGAGTCACCGGGTTCGGAGCCGCGCGGGGACCGGTTGCGGGATAGCCGACGGGGGGCGTGGGGGGAGCGACCGGCAGGGGCTCTAGCTGCTGCAGGACCTCGACATCGCCGATGGCTCCCGGATGCCAGGCCAATTCAGGCGCTCCTAGGCGCAGGACCGCGTCGTTCAAGGTGGGACGGTCCTTAGGCTCATCCAAGGCGAGGTCGCGCAGCAGCGACCACAGCGACAAGGGAACGTGCGGCGGGCACTCGGCGAAGTCGATGTCGCGAGGCTTGAGCGCGGTGAGCATAGCGGCCCCGACCATCCCGACAGCGTACAAATCAACGGCCGGCGAGACATCGCCCAGGGTCATCAGCTCGGGCGCTAGGTAGCCGGGCGTACCCGCGACCAGGCCCGTCTCGGTGAAGCGCGGGCCGTCAAGGTCCAAGGCGATACCGAAGTCACCGAGGTAGGCGTGGGGGCGGCCGGTCCCCGTCGCGGCGAGGAGGATGTTCGCGGGCTTGATGTCGCGGTGGATGATGTGGGCGGCGTGCACCGCCTCCAGGCCGGACAACAGCTGCCGCAGGATTTCAGCGACGAGCCCGGGCGGGAGGGCGCCGTAGTCACCCATGAGGGTCGCGACCGACCCGCCGTCGACAACCCCCATCGTGAACAGGACCCGGTCGTCCTCGGCGGCCCAGCCGAGCGGGGCGAGGACGTTGGGATGCGAGACGCGCATGCCCTGCTCTCGGACGAACCGCAGCAGGGACGACGCGTCGGACTGGCGCAGAACCTTGGCAGCGACGATTCGACGCAGCTTCAGGTCCCGTGCCCGCCAGACAGCCCCCATGCCGCCGTGCCCGATCAGGTCAACCAGTTCGTAACGTCCCGCGAATACCTCACCCATCAGCAGCGGCACGCCTCAGTAGTTTGGCCAGGGCCGGCACCGTCGTAAGTTCCGCTAGGCGCAGCAACTCCTTGGGGGGTGCCACGAATCGCAGCTCCCTCACCAGGTTCGACGCAGACGAAGTGATCGTCGGGGTCGTGTCGCGGATGTGCTCGATCCGCTCCAGCACCTGCGCCGGTGTCAGGGCCGCCGAATCTTCGGACAGCATGATAAGCGCCTGTAGGCGTCCCAGCACGGCCGGGTTGCCGATCTTCGCGCGATGACCAGACAGCAGTTGGGAGAGCATAGGTGCCGATAGCCCCAAAACCCCCGCGAGTCCCGCCTGCGTCATCCGGAACCGTTCCTGCAGGCGACCGCAGATATCCGCCAACGGCTCCCCATAGAGCCGTCGCTGATGCTCAATATTGTCAGACATGCTCCCTCCTCAATCGTCATCCTACTAAGAGCCAGCCTCAGCTCTAGCCCGTTGGACATGCGAGATGCGCCATCCGTTCCGCCACCCGAGTCAGCGAAAGATGCGACAGGCGGTCAGGATTGGTGCTGGTTTGTGGAAGAACCTGTGGAGGAGCTGTGCACAGCGGCGACGCGGGCAGTCACGGGCTGGCTATGGCCGTGCTTCGCACAGCCAAGGTTTTCCACAGGGTTGTGAACACTGTGGGAAACCTTGGCGAGTGCGATCCTGCGAACCCCAAACGGCCGACCAGCCGGGTATTGACTAACGTTAGAGTCCCGGTTCGCTGGCGATTTCCAACGGCAATCGAGCTTTCGACACGCACGAGCCCTTGACCTCGCGAGATGCTATTCGTAATGTCTCGGAAGATTGGAGGTCTCCCATGAGACGTGCACGCGCTGGCGTCGTAGCGGCCCTAACCGCGGTCGCGTGCGTGTGTGCGCCTGCCGCCCGCGGGGACGGGCAGCCGCCGAAAGTCATGTTCGTCGTCGACTCGTCGTCCTCGATGGCGGATCCGGAGCCGAGCGGCGGGTCGCGCATGTCGATGACCAAAGCCGCCCTGCAGGCGGCCGTCGCGGAGCTCGGCGAGAACTCGTCGGTGGGGCTGCGGAGCCTCGGCGGCGGCAAACAGACCGGCGACAACAAGTGCAACGACAGCACATCGGAGCTGGACCTCGCGACGGTGGACAAGGACAAGTTCAACAAGGCGGTCGACGCCCTCCAACCCGGCGGGGACTCGCCAATCACGTTTGCCCTGTCCGAGGCCGCGTCGGCCCTGGGCTCCGACGGGCAGCGCCGCATCATCCTGGTAGCGGACGCGAAGGAGTCGTGCGAGGCCGACCCGTGCGCCACGGTGAAGGAACTGATGGCCGGGGGGCTGCAGGTCGACGTCGTCGGGATTAGCCCGGACACGTCGTCGCGGGAACAATTCCAATGCATTGCCAACGCGGGGGGTGGCAGCTACTACGAGGTGAGCGAATCCAGCGCGCTGAAGTCCGTGTTGACGCGCCTGGGGGGGCTGACGCAGCTGCCAGCCGCGGCGGGGGGCACGGCGATCGCGGGGGCCGAAGCGATCGACTCGGCACCGGGCCTGGCCGCCGGCAGCTACAGTGAGGTCCTCACCGGCGACACCACGAAGTTCTACAAGGTCAAGCGGCAGTGGCCGAACTCGTCGCTGCACGTCAGCGCGGTGAGCCGCCCGGTCGGCGGATCGGGCACGCGTGCGACGTCGACGCCCAAGTGGGAGTTCAAGCTGGCAATACCGGGGGGCGAGACGTGCGCGGAAGAACTGGTGGGCGGCGCCGACTCCAAGGTCGGCGGACCCATGGTCAGCAAGACGCTGGTATCGCTGCAACCTAACCCTATGGAGACCCCGTCGGACGTCGAGAAGCAGTGCGCCGAAGCAACTGAGTTGGCGTACGAGTTGACCCGCACCAGTAGCGACGCGTCCACCTCGACAGTCGAGTTTCACATCACGGAGGAACCTCCTATCGACAACGCCCCGTCACTGCCCAGTGGGGTGGTGGAGGTCAAAACCGACACCTCGGTGAAGGCACCAACCCCCGGCGAGGCATCGGCGGTGATTGGGGGGTCTGGGTTCAACGACGCTCGCGAGCTCGGCCCCGGAACCTACGTGACCGAGCTCCTCCCGGGGGACAGGGTCTTCTTCAAGACCCGCATGGACTTCGGGCAGAGTGCAGTCATGTCGACCGACGATCTGACGGTCGAGAACAGCGTCCTAGATGCCATCGTCACCGGCCAGGCATCGGCGGCTCCGAGCGTCTACTCTGACCTGTACGCGCCGGATCTGTCGCGCATGAACTCGCAGGACTCCCCGTCGGCGGTATCGTTCACAAAACATGCCTCCGGAGGGCTGAAGGCCGCCGACACCCGCATACTGAGGGTCCCGGAAATCCGCTTCAGGAACCGCTGGGAATCCCCGCCGCTGGACGGTTACCCGGGAAGTCGCAGCTTCTCGATGGGCGGGTATTACTACTACGTCGTCGGGCTCGGGACCCAAGAAACGCTGAAGGGCAAACCGGCGAAGGTGACGTTCACCATCGGCATGACCGGCGGCACGGCCCCGCAGCCCAGTAGCTCGGTCACTCCCGCTCCCACCAACCAGGTGTCGTCGAAGAAGGCGGCGGCAAAGTGGATCCTCATCATCGGGGGCGTCGCGATCGTCCTAGTGGGAGGCGTCGGAATGACCGTAGCCGTTCGCCGTCGCAACGGGTAACGTCCCACCAGCGCTAGTCGCCGACCTGCCGCGACATCGAGCGGCTTCATTGTGCCCTCCCCGACGTCACAATCCCAGCACTGTCCTTCATCGCCTGCCCGACGCCGTCGCGGCATCGCCCGCACGGGCCAGCGAGTCGCCGACTCGCCCCGAGGAAGCCTGGGCGCACGATCCCAGAACCGCGGCCATGTCGCCCTGCCGCAAGTCATGGGTTCGGTTCTGGCTTGCACGCCGCGCGATTCGTCGGCTCACTGCTTTGTCGATAAATCGCGCCGTCAGGACTGTCCGTGCCCGTCCTGGAGAGGCGAGCGGCCCTGCCAACCCCCTAGCTTCAGCCAGAGAACTCGCTCAGAATCCTTCTGAGGCAAAATCCCTTGTCAGGGGCGAGAGAGTCAACCTAAACCCCTTCGAAGCGCCCTAAAAGCACCAGGCGAGCCCGAGAAATTATCGACAAAGCGTTAAGCCTGTTTAGGCTAGCGGCGACTTAGAACTTATCCGCTTCGCCACTCATCACCGTCATGATGCGATCCAGGTCGTCGAGGCCGGCGAACTCGATGGTGATCTTGCCCTTGTTCCGGCCGATCGCAACCTTAACCCGGGTGTCCAGCCGGTCGGCCAGTTGCTGCGCGACGCTAGCCTCGCGTTCGGTGGGAAGTCGGCGGACGCGCGGCGTCTCGGGCTCCGGCTGCGGCACATTGCCAAGGCGGACGAGCTCCTCGGTGGTGCGCACCGAAAGACCCTCGGCAATGATCCGGTCAGCCAAGAGCTCCTGCGCCTCGGGGGACTCCAGCCCGAGCAGGGCCCGGGCATGTCCAGCGGACAGCACTCCAGCCGCGACCTTCGACTGCACCGTCCGCGGCAGGTTCAGCAGCCGCAGGGTGTTGGAGATCTGCGGTCGGGAGCGATGAATACGCTGGGAGAGGTCCTCCTTGGTGCAGTCGAAGTCGGTCAGCAGCTGCTGGTAGGCGAGGGCCTCCTCGAGTGGGTTGAGATTGGCGCGATGCAAGTTCTCGAGCAGCGCGTCGCGGAGGAGCGCATCGTCATTGGTGCCCCGGACGATGGCGGGGATCGTCTCCCGGCCTGCAATCTTCGACGCTCGGAAGCGCCGTTCACCCATGATGAGTTCGAAGCGCTGCGGTGCGACTTCACGTACAACGACGGGTTGCAGCACCCCGAACTCTTTGACCGACGCCGCCAGCTCGGCTAGATCGTCCTCGTCGAAGACGGAACGCGGCTGGCGGGGATTCGGCGAGATCTGGGTGAGTGGGACCTCCATGAAATAGGAGCCGTCGGCCAGGGACTGCGACGGCTTCCGCTCGTCGGTATCCGTGCGCGCGAACAGGTCCCCCAGACCCTTGCCGAGCCCCTGGTGTGGCCTCGCCATCAGTTGTCTCCCTCCGTGCGTGCACGCCGAGCGATCTCCTCGGCGGCCTTCAAATATGCCTGCGCCCCCTGCGACTTCGGCTGGTAAGTGAGAACGCTCTGCCCGTAGCTCGGCGCCTCGGCGATCCGAACGGACCGGGGAATCTCGATCTCCAGCGTCTGGTGGGGGAAGTAAGTCCGGATTTCACGTGCGACTTCATGCGCCAGGTTGGTGCGGTTGTCGAACATGGTCAGCAGCACCGTCGAGATCTCTAGGTCGTCGTTGAGGTTGCCCTTGACCAGCTGGATCGTGCGTACCAGCTGAGCTACGCCCTCCAGCGCGTAGTACTCGGCCTGAATCGGGACCATGATCTCGTTCGACGCCACCAGCGCGTTGAGCGTCAACAGCCCCAGGGAGGGGGGACAGTCAAAGAAGACGTAATCAACATCGGATTCCTCGATGTAGGCGGACAACGCCTTGCGCATCTTGGACTCCCGGCCGGGAATGTTGACGAGCTCCAGCTCGGCGGTCGAAAGCTCGATCGCGGCCGGCAGCACGTGAAGATTCGGTGTGTGAGGGGAGCGTTTCGCCAAGTCGCGGATTGGGGCTTCGCGCAGCAGCACCTCGTACGTTCCCGGGGTGCCAGGATCGTGCTCGATGCCGAGTGCCGTTGACGCGTTACCCTGCGGATCGATGTCTATCACGAGGACGTTCAGTCCGCCGAACGCCAGCGCGGACGCGACGTTCACCGTCGTAGTTGTCTTCCCGACTCCACCCTTCTGGTTCGCGACGACGAAGATCCTCGGCCGAACCGGTCGGGGAAGGGTCAGGGGTGGTGCCTCGGCCTCATGCTCGACGCCGTACTCGTCGACGAAGTCCCAGTCGTTCTCCTCAGTCTCGGTCGCGGCGCGCCGGGGCCCATCGGGCACACGAATACTCGTTTCACGTGAAACGTTCTCGTGAACCTTCCAAGGCTCAGCCTCAATGCCCCTCATCCCCTCCGTGCGGCGCTTGCGAAAGAACAGTCCCATCTCATCTCCTTCGACCGGGTACAACTCTATTGCTGCGCCCGAGCGCGCCGCGAATCCTCGGGCGTTTCACGTGGAACGCCCGCCCAAAAGAACGTCCAGGCGGCATCAATCCGATCCGTTCGAGCGACGAGCATGCTCCGGCTACCGCAATTCACGGCGTCGTATCGGCTCCTAGAGCACCAGGGCCTCAGATGCGGGACTCTTCGCATGAGCCGCTCGGGACATGTTTCGAGCGGGTCGTTCTCGGCGAGGATGAGTTGGACGAGTATGACCTCACAACAGCTGCCTTCCGTACTGGACGCACCGGCCTGTCGGGACGCTAGATCACCCAGACCATCAAAGGCGGGATATGACTCCCGAAACAGGCCCTAAGCGTCTTCTTCGCCTGATACTGGCCGCGCCGGAGATACTGGACCGGCGTCGGTGATGAGTTCACGGCCGGCTGCCACTCAGCTTTGGACCTACTCCGAGCCAGAAACAGTCGGGGTTCGTTTCGGCTGGCTGGCAGCGTCCTGAGCTCTCCTCTCCCACGTGATGTCGCCTCAGTTCACTGCTGCGTCGCTGTTCGCTGCGACCGGGGAAATCTCCGGTGCCGGCCCAACCCGCGTAGCACTGCCGGCGAGCAGCTTCCGGCCAACGCTGGTTCGTGTCGCCCGGCTGGTCGTCGGCTCGGGATCCATCTGCTCGCTCGGGGGCAGCAGCCCTCCCGAGCCAGGTTGCCAGGACCTGAGTGCCAGCGGCCATGACTCACTACGATCCATCCCCGATGCGCCACGGTCCCAGCTCGCTGAGGCCGATCACTCAGGGGATGCGGGTTTCGTGCCCGTCCCTGAGCAGAAGGGCTGCATCGGCTCCGGTCGTTGAGCTATCCGGGGCTGCCTCCGTCAAGATTCCCTCCGTTTCACGTGGAACGCGGGGAACCCCGCAGCTGACCATCCGGCGACACGAGACAAATCATCCCTCAACCTGTCAGGAGAACCCGACATCGACCAGTCACCCCAACCCGCCCGCCGGCGTCCCCAGTTCACAGGCAACCCGGCCAATGTGCTCTTCATAGTCCAGGGTGTGGTTGGGTTCTGAATCCGTCTGTCCCGAAGAGTGTGTGAGCGATGTAGCGGGTCAGGTTGCCGAAGCCGAGGGCCAGGCCGTGTAGATGATCGTTGACGGTTTCGGCGAGTCCGGTGCTGGTGCGAGGCCGGTCGAAGTAGGCCGGGACGTCGACGGCCCGTTTCTTCAAGATCCACCCAAGGATGATCAGCTCGGTCAGCGCGGCCGGTTGATCGACTCGATCACGGCCCGCATCAGCTCGCGGGTCTTGTACGGGTCGGATTCGCGGTAGGCGGCGATCATCCGCTGGCAGATTGCCCCAGACGGCCTGGACCTCGATGTATTCCTCGGTCGCGAACAGCTTGCGCAGGCGGTCATGCTGCTTATCGGTGAGCACTCCAGACCCGGTGTGTGTGCAAGGTCCACCGCGCCGCATACAACGCATCACCCATACGGCCACGATGACCGTGCAACTCCTGCTGGGCGCGCCGTCGACACCGGCCGAGGACGTCGCGCACCACGTGAAAAGAATCCATCACCGCCACCACATCGGGCGGCTCCCCGGTATCGGCAGCCCTAAACCCCGAGAACCCGTCCTATCACACCAGACCTCAATCCCCTCACATCAGCCCTGACCGCGCTGCGCAAACCAGCCCAGAAACACCGCCTTCAAGCGGCCCTCGGCCACGCCCAGCAGACGGGAGGACCCAGCTCCCTGACTAACGAGGATGAGGTAAATGACCACGGTGACGCAATTATCCCCACACCCGGCATACCGCCACACAAGCTCATCCACCCCAACCACCGGTATGCCACCATCAGCAATCAAGAGCCGCTGCCCTGCGGTCAGGACCACGTCGCTGGCCATGGTCCACTAGGCACCGAGCCCTTCGGCGACCCAGAACATGAACAAGTACTGGACCACAAACCCGACCAGGGCCCACCGCAACCCAACACGGAAGAGCTCCACCCACAACTCCGCCACGGGTGGTGGTTCACACATGGCCACACTGCTCACACCGGTATCGACGAACGGCAACCAGTAACCTGGCAGACCACCTGCCCAAACAACTCATACACCAACCTTCAAGTCACGGTGTCACACAAAACGCCCTGACAACCGCACCACCGACACCAATCGCCATGCCCGACAACCCAGCACCGCACAGCCGGACTCCAAGCCAGCCAGCGCCCCCACACAGGAGAGTGAAAGCGGCCAAGTCAGGGCACGTGAAAAGAGCCCCGGACACGTCGAGGTCTTCCTGGAAGACAGCGTGAGAACTTCCATCATCGGAAGACCCTCACCCCAGGACCGACGCGCCAGCCCGAACTACACCGTCAACTGTGAAGAGCCCAACTGGTTTCCTCTGCGCAACGAGGCTCCCCTTGGGGATGAGGTCCGGTTCCTCGTCGGTGGATCTCTCGACAGCGGTGCACATGCACCACCACGAGCACAACGTCCTGACCTTCTCCGCTCTAGCGGGGAAGGTCGGCATCGCGTCCCACTCCAAGAGGGCACGGCCGCCGGTGCGCTGTGCCTCGATTCACGAGGAGCGTCGCGAATCGTCGACGATTTCCTCCTGAGTCCGCCCCAGAGGGCGTGCACGAATCGCCGGGCTAGGTGAATCGGCCCTGCAAAACCCCT